>NZ_JBRJHH010000006.1:0-280497 GCF_053628915.1 Pseudoalteromonas sp. MBR-15 | reverse complement strand
ATTTTAAACTTTCTTTCGAAGACTTAAAACCGAAGTTTTACTTAACTCTCTGCTACGTTGTTCAGCGTCTTTCGTTGCTGCCCGCCGTGTCAGTGGATGCGCATTATAGGGAGATGGATTTTTTACGCAAGCACTTTTTTGCAGAAAACTACTAAAAACTTACCTTTCGCGCAAAAAACAAGCTAAAGGCAGTAAAAAACACAGTTTACTGTACAAAATACAGCCAACTTTTCTCGAGAGGATCTTAAGTATTATCGAAATTAGGTAATAAGCAAGTTTTAAAAATAAAAAAAGCGCCCTTATTTAAATGACGCTTTCTTTCATTTTCTAAATATTAATACAAGATACTGTAGAGTTTACGACGATACTTTGAAGCTAACGCATCACCATCTGGTAATGAAGCAATAATTTCTAGGTATGTTGGTTTTGCATCTGCAAAGTTTAGATCTTTCTTAAGTACATTAAACAATAACTCTAATGCTTCTTCTTTGCGCCCTGCTCCATTAAATGCATTACTTAATTCCAGCTTTATTTCTAAATCGTTCGGGTACTTTTCTACTTTTACTTGTAACGCTTTTATCTCTGGTGAGTCTGTTGCTGCCAATGCCTGCTCACATTTAGCTTTAATGTTTGTAAAATAAGCATCGCGCTCGCTTTCATCAACTGAATCTAATAAAGCTTGCGCATCATCTAATTTATGAATTTGAATACAAATATCCGCGAGCACTAATTTTACGCGCGTATGACTTGGGTCTAGCTCATACGCTTTCTTGGCATAATTAAAAGCATTGTTTAGATCTTGATTAATTAAGGCTTGTTTAGCTTGTTCAAGTAATAACTCATGTTGTGCAGGTAAATGCTTTGCAAGTGCATCACGAATTTGCTGCTCAGACTGTGCGCCTGGCAACATATCAACAGGAGCAGCATCTTTTAGCAATACTAATGTAGGCAAAGCTTGCAATCCAATTTGTTGTGCCAATTGCGACGCCAGCGCTTGCTCCACATCACAGTCTAGTGTTGCTACTAATAAATGCTCACCATATTCGCTGGCTATTTTCTCTAAAATTGCAGCTTGCTGATGACATTCTGGGTTTTGTGCAGAATAAAAACTAAGTAGCACTAGTTTTTCTGAAGATGTTTCACCCAATGCTTGCTGCAGATTCTGCGGTGTAAGATTTATCATATTGTTCATGTGATCGATTGCACTATATATTCATTTAGGTTTTTATATGGTGACGAACATAACAATTACAAGCCCACTCAGTCGAGGTCATTATGAAATTATCGCGCATATGTGCTGCATTAGTACTCCTTAGTCCACTTGCTCACGCCGCATCATTGGATTTAAATCTAACGCAATCAATGCCAAATATCGAAAAGCTTTATTTAGATTTACATCAAACACCCGAATTGTCTTATCACGAAAAGCAAACAGGTCAAAAACTAGCAAAAGAACTTAAAAAGCTTGGTTTTACTGTGACTGATAATGTGGGTGGTTACGGGGTTGTAGGCCTTTATAAAAATGGTGAAGGCCCAACTATCATGATCCGCACAGATACTGACGGATTACCTATTGTTGAACAAACGGGAAAGCCTTACGCTTCTAAAGTCACTGTGAAAAATGACAGCGGTGCGACTGTTGGTGTGATGCATGGTTGTGGCCATGATATCCATATGAGCTCTTTTATTGGGACCGCAGAGCAATTAATATCTCACAAAGATCAATGGCAAGGCACGCTAATGATGGTAGCACAGCCCGCTGAAGAAGTTGGTGGCGGTGCAAAAGCCATGCTAAAAGAAGGACTTTTCTCTCAATATCCGACCCCAGATCATGTCATTGCGCTGCATGTTAGTGCGAGCGTCCCTGCGGGGAAAGTGAGCATGAAAAATGAATATACCATGGCCAGTGTTGACTCTGTAGATATCACTGTAAAAGGCAAAGGGGGCCATGGTGCTTACCCACATACAACAATTGACCCCGTTGTTATCGCTTCGCGCATTGTTTTAGCATTACAAACAATAACCAGTCGCGAGCTTTCTCCATTAGAACCCTCGGTCATTACTGTTGGCTCTATTCATGGTGGTTCTAAACATAATGTCATTTCTGATGAAGTGAAACTGCAATTAACACTTCGCAGCTATAATCCCGAAGTACGTTTGCAGCAAATTGCGGCGATTAAACGAATTAGTAAAGGTATTGCACTGAGTGCTGGTTTGGATGAAAGCTTAATCCCAGAGGTATACGTTCATGAAGATGAGTCTATTCCATCAACTTATAATAACCCCGCACAAACAAATGTTGTACGTAATGCGATTTCCAGTGCACTTGGTGAAGAAAATGTACTTGATGCAGATGCAGTAATGGCAGGTGAAGATTTTGGTTTGTATGGCCGTACAGAGCACCATGTCCCTATCACGCTATTTTGGTTAGGGGGTGTCGAGCCTAACCAGTACAATGATGCAATAAAATCGGGTAACACTTTACCTTCACTGCACTCCAGTAAATTTGCGCCAGATTATAAAAAAGCCCTACCCACAGGAATAACTGCGATGAGCAACGCCGCTGTCGCATTATTCAATCAATAACCGTTTTAAGGCTAAGCTGGCTTAGCCTTAAATTTTGCTTTTCTTTTAAAACGCCGCTTAGGTGGCGTTTTTGGTAGCTGCGCAAATACCTGGCTATCGCAGTGTTTGGCTTGTTCAACAAGTTGCTGCAATTCATCAAGTAGCGGTGTTAAAAATTGCTGATAACTCATTTGCTGTTCAGCAATGTTACTCAAAGAAGCTTCCCACTTCGCTGTTAAATCAGGACTCGCTAACGCAAGAGGTAAGGCACTTATAAGCGCTTGCCCAGTTTCTGTAGCAATAATACTTTTACCTTGGCGTTTTAGAAAACGTCGTTTAAAGAGTAACTCAATAATGCCCGCTCGCGTGGCCTCTGTTCCAAGTCCATCAGTTTCTTTCAGTATTTTTTTGATTTCTGAATCTTTTACATAACGACTAATGCCCGTCATAGCACTTAATAGAGTGGCGTCTGTGAAATGCGCGGGCGGTGACGTCATTTTGTCAACGAGCTGAGCTTCGTAACAATGCAGTTGCTGGCCTCTCTCTAATGGGGGAAGTGTTTGTTCGTCCTTTAATTCTGTTTTACCCATTAATGCTTTAAAGCCCAGACTAACATCTTGCTTAGCTGTTGTTTTAAAAAGCCCGCCCGCAATCATCACACTCACTTTGGTTTCATTAAAAATATAATCTGGATAAAACTGAGCTAAATATTGGCGACAAATAAGTCTATAAACCTTTTGCTCATCGGCATTTAAGGCTGCAGTACGTAATTGTTTAACTGTTGGCACTATCGCATGATGCGCAGCGACCTTGCTATCATTAAAACATTTACTTCGCTTACTGCTATCAGCTTTATTGCATGCTTCATTAGGTTGTCCATTATTATGCGCAATTGCAGCAATAATGCCCGCAGCCTCACGGTGATGATCTTTTGGTAAGTAACGATTATCTGAACGAGGATAAGTAATTAATTTATGGCGCTCGTATAAATTTTGGCAGATATCGAGCACACTTTGTGCTGGCATCGAAAACGCTTTTGCTGCATCTATTTGTAAAGCGGATAAGTTATAGGGCAAAGGTGCTTGTTGTTTTTTTTGCTTTTGTTCAAGCTCTGATACCGTTGCTGGCTGGTCAGTTATTCGCGATACAACATTTTCTGCAAGCCCTCGGTGCAACACGCGACCTTCGTCATCTTGATACGGCTCACACGCTTTACTCGGTTGCCACTTAGCTGTAAATGTTTGCTGGTTTTGGGTTTTTAGATGGGCCAATACTTCATAAAAAGGCTTGGCTGTAAAATTAGCGATTTCAATATCACGGTTGACGACTAAACCTAAGATAGGCGTTTGCACACGGCCAACAGATAACACATTACCAAATCCAGCTTTTTGACCGGCTAATGTATAAGCACGAGTCAAATTCATGCCAAATAACCAATCAGCGCGTGAACGAGCCAAAGCAGAGACACTTAATGGAATAAACTCGCGATTAGACCGCAAATTATTGAGTGCTTTTTTTACTGCATTTAAGTTTAAATCGCTGATTAGTAAACGTTGTATTTGCTGCTTTTTTGCTTGGCTAAGTTTAACTTGATCGATCACTTGATCGACAAGTAATTGCCCTTCGCGGTCAGGATCACCTGCGTGTACAATCTGAGTAGCCTGTTTGATTAACTTTTTTAAAACGGTAAGTTGTTTGCGCGTTTTTGGTTTTGGCTTTAGTTGCCATTGCTCTGGCACGATAGGTAAATGTTCAAAACGCCATTTTTTAAAGCGTTCATCGTACTCATCAGGTTCCGCTTGCTCAAGTAAATGACCTATACACCATGAAACACAATCACCATTGGCAAGTTCAATAAAACCATCCTGCTTTTTTTGAGGTTTTGGCAGCGCATCTGCTATAGCGCGTGCTAAAGAAGGTTTTTCGGCAATGTAAAGTTTCATAAAGCAACACTAGATACTGTTTATATGAACAGTAGTCTAGCATAGGGTTTTTAACTTAGGAATAAGTTAAGCGTGCTTTGCTCGCCGTGTTAGTAAGTAAATCAGTGGTAAATAACACACAATAACAGTAGCAATATTAATGAGAGGCAGCAGCGTCTTATACATATATGTGCTGTACGATAAGTCCCAAAGATGGCGATCGACTAAACGAAAGAGTTGTAAAATAGGAGCCATAATAACAACAAGTTGACCCAACACACTCTGCCACAAATAAACTTTATCTTTGATCCCTAAATACGCAATTACAGCCATCCAAGCAATATCATTGAAAGCCCACACTACATAGCGCCAGACATAAATATCATCAAAACCACGTAAATGGTCATGAATCAACGTGCCGTATAAAAAGAAGCAGGCTGTGATTAGTGCAAACCGAAAGGCAAACCAGTCTTTTTGTAGATAGAAAACGAAAATAGCTGGGCTCAACATGAATACCCAGCTATTATTTAATATTGATATGATGGAGCCAAACCAATCAGGCAAAATTACCTACCTTAATCAGTTTTATCATCATCATCACCACTACCATTACCTGGCATGTAGCAGTACTTATCTATTTTTTTCATTTGTATACTCCATTACATCTGTTAACGAAGTTTTACTGTAATAGATTTATGGTCTCACATCAATAGGGTCTGACTCGTGCGCTTTACCCTGCATTATAGAGATCTCGACACGTCGATTACGTCGGCGATCTTCATCGGTCACATTGGGAACAAGCGGCCGTGTTTCAGCATGCCCGACAACCACCATGCGCGACTTATCGAAACCTGAGGCTTTTTCCATTTCACTGGCAACCGCCACCGCTCTTTTCGAAGATAAATCCCAGTTATTGGTGTATAGCTCATTAGAAACCTGAAAATCATCGGTATGGCCAGACACCGTAATTTCACCAGGTACGTCTTTAAGTAAGGTCGCTATATCACGAATGATAGGTTTAAATTTAGGCTGTAAAAATGCGCTGCCCGATGGGAATGAGCCATTTTCACGAATACGGATAATAATTTGCTGACCAAGCGACTCAAGCTCAATCGCCCCATCCATAATCTGTTGCTCTAATTGCTGAGCAATTTTTTTCACAAGCTCATTAGTTTGCTCTTGATCAGCCGCTGAAATTGACTGCTCCATCGCTTGCTCTTGCGCTGTACTTTGCGATTCACCACCGCGCTTGTTACCTCGTTGCTCTTGGCGACCACCAGCAGAGCTTTCATCACCCGCTTGAAACTCTAACATTTGCTGAGTCATTTCAACGGTTTGTTGTTGAATCGTTTCAATCGGCGTGGGCTCAGGTTTACCTGGCGTGAACTCCATTGCAATCACCGAGGTTCCTTTGGGAATATCTTTTACTTCAATCTTATTTTGCACACCAAAAGCAAACTTCATCGAGCCTGCTATTTGCTTAAACTTAAGTACATCCATTTCTGAGAAAGCAAGTAAGAGTACAAAGAAGCACATTAATAACGACATTAAGTCAGCAAACGTGCCCATCCAAGCTGGCAGGCCAGGGGGCGGACATTTGCACTCTTGATCAGACATGCCTACTCCTCAGTATCTACTTTACGTTTAGATTCGGCTAAATAGTTTTTCAAAATCCCTTCAATTACTTTCGGGTTTTGACCATCTTGTATGCCTAAAACCGCATCCAAAATGAGGCGCTGGTTTAGTGCTTCTTCGTCTTTACGAAGCTCAAGCTTTACCTGAATAGGAATAGCAATAACATTCGCTAAAAATGCACCGTATAAGGTGGTAAGTAAGGCCACCGCCATAGCAGGACCAATCGCTTTAGGGTCATCCATGTTTGATAACATCGCAACCAACCCTATCAGCGTACCAATCATACCCATTGCCGGGGCGATATCAGCAAGCGATTTAAATAAAGTGGCACCATGTTCATGACGTGCAGATGTCAAAGAAATATCTTTTTGTAGCGTAGCCCTCACAACATCGGCATCATGACCATCAACCAGCATATCAACCCCTTTTCGCATGAACGCATTGGGGATATCAGCCTCTTCCAGCGCGAGAAAGCCACCTTTACGTGCAGAGTCAGCTAGTTCAACTGCTTTTTCAATTAACTCTTCTGGAGATTCAATTTTGAACATGAAGGCTTTAGCTGCAACCTTCCCTATCCCCAAAAACTGTCCCATGGTGAAGTTTGATAACACAATAAAAATCGAGCCACCGAATACAATGACCACCGAAGGTGTGTTGTAAAACATTGCAACTTGGCCGTCACTACTTAACACCATCGACATAGCAATTAAGCCTATGGCACCAAGAATACCTATTATGGTTGCTAAATCCACATACCCCTCCAGAGGAAAATAACACGACACCCTCAGGCATCAAATTTTTATTATTAACTGCTTATCGGCAAGCAATTGAATTACTTAAATCATTAAATGAATTAATTTTATTTTAATGTAAGATTTTTAAGCTACAAGTTTAAGCTGTATCTAAAAGCGTAAAAATAGCATATCGAAATCGCTTTATGCGTAAAAAAACACATCATTCTTTGACCTAGTTTAGCATTCCCCCTAAAATTGGCCTCACTTTCTAATAGCTATCGAGGCCACAATGGCGGCAAAGAAACCAGAAAACTTAAGCTTTGAAGAAGCGCTGGATGAATTATCTCAAATAGTTGTGCAAATGGAGCAAGGTGAACTGTCTTTAGAACAGTCACTTAAACAGTTTGAACGTGGTATTGCACTGGCAAATGCCTCATCGGGTAAATTACAGCAAGCAGAACAAAAAGTGGCCATTTTAATGGGCAACGATAGCCAAGCTCCTCTGAGCAACTTTGATTCAAACCTGGACTAATTCAGTGCAATTAAAAGAACAACTACAACGTGCTCAACACGATGTTGAAGCCATGTTAAATCGCTATTTTGACCAGCCACTTAATACCGAACAAACAATTAAAGACGCAACCCATTATGGTGTTTTAAATGGGGGGAAGCGTTTACGCCCGTACCTTGTTTACGCAACCGGTCGTATGATGGGAGCAAACAAAGCCGATTTAGATGTACTTGCAGCAGCCATTGAGTGTATCCATAGTTACTCACTTGTACACGATGATTTGCCGGCAATGGACGATGATGATTTACGCCGAGGCCGACCAACTTGCCACATTGTTTATGGCGAAGCACAGGCAATTTTAGCCGGCGATGCACTGCAAACGCTTGCATTTGATTTAATTGCTAATCATCAATTTACGGTGCCAGCGACACAACAGGTTAAAATGATAGCCTCATTAAGCAAAGCCTCAGGTATTGAAGGTATGGTTGGGGGACAAGCACTGGATATTGTCTCTACCGATCAAGTGATCAGTGTTGAGCAATTGGAACGTATCCACCAACTGAAAACTGGGGCGCTTTTAAATTGTGCAATTACACTGGGAGCTTTGTGCGCGACTCACTGTGATCAGCATACATTGCAGCAACTAAATCTATTTGGTCAAGCGATAGGTCTGGCTTTTCAGGTACAAGACGATATCCTAGACGTTGAAGCTGATACTGAAACATTAGGAAAGCCTCAAGGGTCAGATATTGCGGCTAATAAAGCAACCTACCCTGCTTTATTAGGCATGGCAGGTGCTAAACAAAAAGCGCAAGATTTACTTGCCCAAGCTCATCAGGCTCTTGAGGCAATAGATTACGACACAAATGAGTTGGCAAGCCTTGCCAGCTATATAGTTGAACGTAACTATTAGTGCCTACAAAAGAAAGACAAAATAACTAAAAAATCAGAGCCGCTATGGGCTATAATGCACTCTGGTTAGCGAAGGATGTATAAAAAACATGACACTTGATAGTAGCAAGTATCCATTATTAAGTTTGGTTGACGAACCAGCACAACTGCGTGATTTAGCGCAAGACAAATTACCTGCGTTTAGTAAAGAGTTACGTGAATACCTTTTGAACTCAGTTTCGCAAAGTAGTGGTCATTTAGCATCAGGATTAGGCACTGTTGAGTTAACTGTTGCGCTGCATTATGTCTATAACACCCCTGAAGATCGTTTAGTATGGGATGTGGGTCACCAAGCATACCCACACAAAATCTTAACGGGTCGTCGTGACCAAATGCATACGATTCGTCAAAAGGATGGCTTACACCCTTTCCCATTCCGTGAAGAAAGTAAATACGATACATTCAGTGTAGGTCACTCTAGCACCTCTATTTCTGCAGCCCTAGGCATGGCAATTGCGGCAGAAAAAGAAGGTAAAGATCGAAAAACAGTTGCCGTAATTGGTGATGGTGCCATTACTGCGGGTATGGCATTTGAAGCGATGAACCACATGGGTGATGTAAACCCAAATGTGCTGATTATCTTAAATGATAACGAAATGTCGATTTCAGAAAACGTGGGCGCATTAAACAACCACTTCGCTCGCATTTTATCAGGTAGTTTCTATACCAATATCCGAGAAGGCAGTAAAAAGCTACTTTCGGGTTTACCGCCCGTAAAAGAACTTGCCAGCCGAATGGAAGAGCACTTGAAAGGCATGGTCATTCCAGGCACTTTCTTTGAAGAGTTAGGTTTAAACTATATCGGCCCAATAGATGGCCACGACGTGAATATGTTGGTCGATACCCTGCGTAATATGCGTAACCTTAAAGGGCCGCAATTACTGCATATAAAAACGCAAAAAGGCAAAGGTTATAAACCTGCTGAAGCGGATCCTATTGGCTACCATGGGGTACCGAAATTTGACCCTAGCATGTCAAAATTGCCTAAATCAAAACCGGGCGCAGCCACATTCTCGAATGTGTTTGGTGATTGGCTTTGTGACATGGCAAAACAAGACGACAAACTCATGGCAATTACCCCTGCAATGCGAGAAGGCTCGGGCATGGTACGCTTTTCAAAAGAGTTTCCTAAACAGTACTTCGATGTTGCCATTGCAGAACAACACGCCGTGACACTCGCTGCAGGTTTTGCGTGCGAAGGCTTAAAGCCTGTCGTTGCTATTTACTCTAGTTTCTTACAACGTGCCTATGACCAACTAATTCATGATGTTGCACTGCAAAACCTCCCTGTTTTATTTGCCATTGACCGTGCAGGTATTGTTGGCGCCGACGGTGAAACACACCAAGGTGCTTACGATTTAAGCTTTATGCGCTGTATACCAAACATGATCATCATGGCACCGAGTGACACCAATGAATGCCGCCAAATGCTTTATACTGGCTATCAATGTAATCAACCGGTTGCGGTACGTTATCCGCGCGGTAGCGCTGGCCATTGTGAAGTGCAAGCACAGATGCATGCAATTGAACTTGGTAAAGCCCATACAATAAAACAAGGAAACAAGGTGGCCATATTATCATTTGGAACCTTGTTAGATAATGCACAGCTTGCCGCAGAAGCATTAAATGCAACCCTGCTTGATATGCGCTTTATTAAGCCACTCGATACACAGGCAATTAGCGACTTACTAAGCGAGCACGATGTGATTGTCACTCTCGAGGACAACGCGATTGCTGGCGGTGCAGGTTCTGCAGTTAATGAATACCTTGCTACCATTAAAGCCAATGCATCTATCTTGAATTTGGGTATCCCTGATGAGTTTATAAAGCACGGTACGCAGGAAGAAATGCATGCCGAAATGGGCCTAGATGCAAACGGTATTTTAGCCAGCATTAAAGCCTTTATTGCTTAACTTACACAATCAGTTCAAATAAAAAGGAGCATAATGCTCCTTTTTTTAATTTTAAAATCAATAATATAAAAACAAACACTAAAAAAGTTATTTTTTCCTGCATCCAATCACCCTCCTTCCCCGTTTACTCAATGAGGTTAACTCGTGAGCAAGGGTTATGCTTTTGAAAGCGGTTCTGAGCACTACACGTTGTCTGTTCACTTTTTGATGGATTATTAAATAAGGTATGAACAAATGAAAGCGTTTAAAAATGATGAAATAGCACTACATACTCACACAGATTCAACACTAACAAAATTTACTCTTTGTGCATTAACACTAGCCGTGTTACTCGGCGTAAGTGGATGTAGTGGTGACGACGGTAAAGACGGTGCGATGGGTGCTCAGGGTGTTGCAGGTCAAGATGGTGCTGACGGAGCCAATGGCGTTGACGGTCAAGATGGTACAAATGGCACTGATGGTTCAGACGGTATGGATGGTAACGATGGTGCACCCGGTTTTGCAGCTGCCACCTTTATTCTCGCTAATAATGGCCAAGAAAATGCGGGGACAGTCAATGTTATCAATCAAAATGCCGCTAAGCTTTCAAGTTTTAACACTGGGGCAAATGAAGGTGTCGTATTCGACAGTTTAGGTAACCTTGTACAAGCAGCCGATTCGGGCAATGGGGCAATCAGCACAGTGTGTCAGATTCTCAGCCGAGGTGATGGCGGGATGTATAACAGTGACGTTGATAGAATGATATCAGGTACAAACAGCACCTTAGTCAACCCCAAAGGCATCACTATTTCAAACAAGCACGGGCTAATTTTTGCTGCTGACTTTAATGGTATGCAAGTAACGGTGTTCGGTAAAGAAGCCGCAGGAGATGTTGCACCACTGGCCAGCACAGTGACAGACGCAAAACCGTGGGATTTAACCTACGATGAAATTAACGACCGATTATACGTTGCACTCACTAATGGTGATGTGGCCGTATATGATAACTATGTGATGGGCGGCTTTGCAGCTACACCCGCGCGGACAATTACCCCTAGCGATGAAACCGGCGCCAAAATATCAGTGAACCTTCATGGCATCTCACTTGAATCACATACTAATAAATTAGTGCTCTCTGATGTAGGAAGTGCATCTGATGCAACCGACGGTGCGCTCTTTGTTATTTCAAATGCATCACAGGCTGATGGCATGGTCACAGTTGACCGCCATATCGCAGGCCCAATGTCTATGCTTGGCAATCCGGTTGATATTAGTCTGACAGGCAGTGATTTACGTGTTGCCGAAAAATCAAATGATGCCGTACTCGTGTTTAGCAATATTTTCGCTGGTGACAGCGGTGATATTGCTCCTGACTTAGTGACAGCAACCACAAAGCCTGAATCAATCACACCTACAGTCATGCACAATGGTATGCAAGATAGCTCTGACAGTGTCATGATTAACATGCCATTATTGGGCGTTGCTGTCAGTAGCAACCCAGCTGTACTAGGCGCTACAACCGGTCAAATTAGCCGCATTAATGCCCCCTTGACTGCAGAGCTTGCCAGCTATAATGCAAGTCAAACCATTGAAAGTGTCGCCTTCGACAAATCAGGGACAAGCTATGCCACGTACGATAATGCAACGACATCAATAGGCGGTCTCGTTGTCTCGAACAAAGTAGCAACCCATCGTGATGGCGACACATTTACAACCAGCCAAGACAGGCTAATCACTGGAGCAAATACAGGTATCATTTCACCTAAAGGTATCGATGTGGCCTCTGATAATGGCATGGTATTTGTGGCTGAATTTAATGCCACAACCCCTGGTATTTTAATCTTTTCGAGCTGTGCAACGGGCAATGTTAGCCCACTCATGACTTTAACAGCCAACGGCGGTGCTCGCCCATGGGATGTTGATTATGACCCTGCAACAGACAAAGCATTTGTTGCCCTGACTAATGGCACAGTTGCAGTATTTGACGAAGTGAAAAGCAAATTAATGGCAGGCATGACAACCATCACTGGAGAAGACCGTTTGATCACACCAGCATCCGGCGGTACGGCGTTTGCAGCGCCAACTAACCTTCATGGTATTGATTATGATCCTCTAAGTGATTCATTGATAGTGTCAGATGTAGGCAGTGCAGCCGATGCTACCGACGGTAAAATTTACGTGTTAAATAACGCATCAAAAGCAAGCGGCTTAACCAATGTAAGCGTCAACATTGCAGGGCCAGCTAGTCAGCTTGGTAACCCCGTTGATATTATGTATACAGGCAACCATTTATATGTCGCTGAAAAGTCGAATGGTTTGGTAATGCGCTTCGATAATATTTTAAATAGCCCAAGTGGTGATATTGCCGCGACTGTGAGTTACTCATTCACGGCACCAGAGTCAGTGGCTATTTTACCGGCTTGGCTTAACCATTAAAACTAAAAAGGGGGCTTAGGTAACAAGCGCCCTGGTTAGCCTCACAATGCCTTCTCTAGTAATAGACAAGGCATTTTTAATTACACATTGACCTAGGAACACGGAATACTATAGTGTCACCAGTTCCATATTGCTGAAAAAAGATTGTGCATGTTCTACCGCTTCCAGCACCGTTAATTACAGTATTTGTAGCCCCATCTGAACCATTAAAACCTAAAACATCTCCATTTGAATTAGTGAACATGCCTGTTTCATTCAATTCTGCTAACTTATCTAGAGTACATTCATTGTCAATTACTGAAGGTCCTGCATCATGCCCTTTTAGAGCTGAAAGAGTCATGCCTGCAACTCTCGATGCTTCATCAATAATAGTGTAACGGGCACGTGGCGCGCCATTAGAATCATGAAGGTAGATTTCATAATCAAAAACTAAACCATCTTTGAACGAACTTTCTTTTTCGCTTTGTTCAAACTCCCAAATTAGGGTAGGCTTTTTCGTTTCATCAGTGTATTGTACGGTGAAATTTACACCCATTAGGTTAACTCCAACACTAGTGGAGCTGACTCGCCCTGAATTGTTAATACGATCTAAGACGTCTGCGCTTGGAGAACTTTCTAAGTTAAACATTAGAGATAAATTCATCAACTCTTTGAGCTGATTTATTTTATTCGGCTCGACTATGATGGATAAAGCTGAATTATCTGGGCAAGATGCCGATGAAGATGTACGCGTAGCCTTTGCATTAAAAGTCATTAAATACTGAGAGTTAATTGCTTTATAATTTTGAATATTGCTTACTGCATAATTAAGCGCAGCATTGTAATCAACAACAGCTTGGTAGCCTTCAATTTGATTCTGGCTCAGTGTCATGTCTAATGCTAGGGTAGGAAAAATTGGAGCAACGTTACTGTGCCCTAATAAAAAACTATAAACAGCTTTCGTGTCAGGGTTAACTAAAACCACATTTTTCTGAACAGAGCTACAAATCATATTAGCATCGTTCATTGGGCGGTTAGGGTCTTCTGGGTAACACTTCTTAGGGTTTACGTACTCATTTTTTGCTATTGTTCTAGCAATGTCTTTACTTGTACATTGCTTGCAAAAAAAAGCCTCAGATTGAATATCTGCTACACCACTAAACGAATAAAGACACAAAAGAGAAATTAAAATTACTTTCATTGTTTTCATATTTCATTCCTTTTAAATACAACTCCAACAAAATGTTATCACCACTATATATTAGTAAATCAAAAAATCATATCTAGCGCATCCAAATCTTGATGTCTGCTAGGCCATTCTCTTGTAAAACACTGAGTTGCTGATCAACATTATTGGTTTGTTCAAACTCAAATGCATCTAGCTGCTCATCAAAGGTAATATTAGCCACACCATCACCCCCGCGCTTTTTAACTTGATGCAGTGCAATATCAGCTAAATTGACAGACGTTTCCCAGCCAATTACTTGGCCGCCTAATAAAGGCAATGGATAAAACGACCAACCGATTGATGCGGTGATTGTTGTCGACTCACCATTTGGTAACCTAAATGAGTTACTCGCCACTGCTTCACATAATTCTGCAACATAATCATCTATCGCGGTGCGTTTAAAATCGCGCAGTAAGAGTAAAAACTCATCGCCGCTCCATCGAGCCACGTAGTCGGAACCTTGAGTACGGCTATTAAGCAACGTAGCCATTTGTTGTAAACAGCTGTCGCCTGCAAGCGGACCATACGCGTCATTAATACGGCTAAAATTATCAAAATTAATAATTAACAGTACCAACGATTTACCTTGTGCCTGCAATGACTGTGAATTTCGCTGAAAGTGTTCAATGTCTTTCGGTAATTGATCAAATAAGAAGCGACGACTACGAAGCCCCGTTAGCTCATCAGAGTGGCTGACTAACTTAAGCTGCGAGTTCACTTGGTTAAGTTTATCGTTAGCCTCACGAAGCTCTACGGTACGCTCAGTAACCAAACTTTCCAGCGCCAATTGCTTACGCTTCTCTTGCGCTCTAAACACCCAGAATACAAGATAAAACAATAGAATAAAGCTGCTGGTGATCAGCAACCTAAAGTAAATAGTTTCATCAAAGCGGCGCGGTACAATAAATGAATACTCTGTTCGGCGTGCTTTTTTCCAATCTTCACCCCGGCGTTTTGCTTCAAGCTGAAATAAGAAAGAACCAGGGGGTAAGTTAGTATAAATAGCTTCACGTCGCGTATTCGCGTATCGCCAATCATTGTCTAATCCGCTTAATCGATAACGAAATTCAATACTTGAAGGCGCATAATAATCAATCGCTGTGTACTTAATCGTTATGTCACGCTCATCTATTTGCAGCTCAGGTTTGTTACCTAATGTTGCGGTGCTCAAATGGCGCAATGGAGTAACAATATTTTCAATGCGTGGCTTTAATGCTTTCACTCCAAAAAGCTCTACACTTTTCGGAATCTCAACAACACCTTGCAAGCTTGGGTACCAAATTGAATTTCCTGTATCTGCAACCGCATCATGGCCAAGCCCCGCACAACATTG
This sequence comes from Pseudoalteromonas sp. MBR-15, assembly GCF_053628915.1. Taxonomy (NCBI): domain Bacteria; kingdom Pseudomonadati; phylum Pseudomonadota; class Gammaproteobacteria; order Alteromonadales; family Pseudoalteromonadaceae; genus Pseudoalteromonas; species Pseudoalteromonas sp. MBR-15. The sequence goes on along the minus strand of NZ_JBRJHH010000006.1, from coordinate 265,311 downwards.
ACTCGCTTTACCATCGAGTTGACGATCAAACGATGAGATAACCTGCTCCACTTTCAAGCTTTCAATATCAGTACCAAACTGTTCAACCGGCATACGGTATACGCCTTTCATGGTACTAACCCAAATACGCTTCAACTGCTTGTCATACACTAGACTAAAAATAGAGCCATAAGGTAAACCATCGGTGGCATCAAGCTGCCGCCACTGCCCTTTTGTACTGCGATAAAATAAGCCGTCATTTAATGAGCCTATTAAAATGCCAACCCCTTCAATGTTTAAAATACTGGTGACGTAGGCACTTTCTAAGCTTGTTTGGTCGCCTATTTTTTCAATACCGCGGTCGGTAAAGTAGTAAGCTCCTTTACTGGTTCCGATAAGACCAAAGTTCTGTTCATCAAGTACATAAGTAATAAATTTACTACCAAGGAACGCGTTATAGGCAAATGGAGTAAGCCCCCCGTAACTTAAACGATACATACCGCGCCCAGTCCCTAACCAAAATCCTCCTTTATTGGAGCGACTAATAGCAAACACTGGGTTGTCTCGTAATGCACGGCCGGGCACCGTATATAAACTTTGGTTCTCGTAATAAAAAACGCCACGACCTGTTGCGATATAAAGGCGATCACCATCAAACTGCAAATCGTGCACGGCGGCACGACCAAATTGATTACTAGGGATTTTGTTAACAAAGTTTTTATTGTAATCGAAATAGCCAACACCACTTCGGTTAGCAACCCACAGCTTGCCGTCGGGGGCTTGGCTTATCGCCATTACCGCCTCGGTCATGTTAGAAATTGCTGAGTGGCGCTCAATACGCCCTTCATGTGCAAGCCATAAACCTTCACTAAAGCTTGCTAACCAAATATTATTTTGGTTATCGCGGAAGATATCTGCAAACCAAATACTTTGATCAAGTTGGCTCGGCTCTACCCATTGCCAGTCACCCGAGTTATCACGGAACAAGAGTCGCCCATAGGTTGAGATCCACAATGCCCCATCGGAGTCACTCATGAATTTATACACCGCCGAGTTACTCGCATTAGGCAAAGGAAATGGGCGTAGTTCATCGTCTAAATCAAGAAAGTAAGCACCCAGCTCAGAAGCAAGATACAAGTTACCTTCAAGCCAAGCCATATCATGGATAATCGTTTGTGCTAAACGCTCGGGAAGTGAGACTTTTGCGGTTAACTCTAAGCGCAGTTTCGCAAAATCAGATGAGGTATTGGTTAAGCGCAGTAAGTGACGTTCATTTACCAGCCAAATTCCTTCAGGAGAGAGCGCCATTTGACTGACAGAACCCACAATTTGCGTGATTGCGGTCGCGTTAGACACCGGAACACTTAACGCTGAGTTCTGTTGCAGTGCTACCTGGTTACGAGCAACATAATAAAGACCATTCGCAGCAATCCAAATACTGCCCTTTGAGTCTTCTAAAATGTCCCGCACGGGGCCTTTCACATTGAAAGTTTGCGACATCATGGTTTCGGGGTCGAGTGTGACTAACCCATTTTTGGTGCCAACCCACAGCAAACCATCACTATCAACTAATAGCTTGTTGATACCATTGCTTGGTAAAAAATCGCTATTTTGTGTATTAAAGTTAGTAAATGTATTACCGTCAAAACGACTAAGACCAAACTGGGTGCCTAGCCACATATAACCCTGTTCGTCTTGCGCAATGCTTTTTAATGATTGTGATGGCAAGCCATTTTGGATATTCCATTGTTTGACAACGTACTCAGTGATAGATGCAAACACCGACGTGCTACAAAACATCAACAAACAAACCACTAGAAATCGCATCATACCTTTGCCACCAAGAAAACCTTAATTCATTGCTTAAAAAGGTAAAAGGCCACTTTTAAACAAAGCTTGAACACAAATCAATGAAAATACACCTGCTAGAATATCATCAGCCATGATGCCCAGACCACCATGTAAACGTCTATCAAGAATACGTATTGGGCCTGGTTTAGCGATATCAAAAAAACGGAACAATAAAAAACCAACTAACAGTGACTGCCAACTGAGAGCAGCACCAATCATGGTGATATAATAACCAGCTACTTCGTCCCATACAATGGCAGGATGATCATGTACCCCTAAGTCATCAGCTGTTTTACCGCATGCCCAAATACCAAACACACTAATCACCACAGCAAACACAATTTGCAACCACAGTGGAAAGTACATTGTAGTAAAAATTAGTGGCAACGCAGCAAAAGTACCAAATGTACCCGGCGCTTTAGGCGCTAAACCTAAACCGAAACCCAAACCAAAAAATTGATGTGGACGTTTTAAATTGAATAAACGGTTACTGCTCAAACCGGCTCCTTCGTAAAATGCTGAAATCCTTTACCTTGATAGTTAAATTTTTCACCATCAAGTAAAAGTTCAATTTCGCCTACGCCATTTTTGATTTGTCCAATACAACTGGCTTCAACGCCATACTGACGAAGCTTCATATCCACCATGCTTTTGTTACTTTCTGGCACAGTGAAAAGTAGTTCGTAATCGTCACCATAATTTAAAATATAATCAAACTGCTCAGCACGCGGAATTGACGCATTCACGGCGTCAGACACCGGAACTTTATCAACATTTATAACCGCGCTTACTTGAGAAAGCGCTAAAATATGCCCTAAGTCAGCCAACAAGCCATCGGAGATATCGATTGCAGCAGATGCTGCACCACGCAATACTTGTCCTGCGGCAACACGAGGAGCGGGGTAATCAAAGCGATTATTTAAATACGATAAATGCTCTGGTGCGATATTGAAACCTTGCTTGCGCGCTTCAATCGCCACACCTGCATCACCTAAGGGGCCTGTCACGTAAATCCAATCACCCACTTTTGCACCACTGCGACGCAGAGCTTTGCCTTGCGGTACGATACCTTTTGCACAAATAGTAATGGTGAGAGGCCCTTGCGTGGTGTCTCCCCCTATAATTTGCACATTAAAGTATTCGGCAATTTCATGCATCCCTTCAGTGAACTCTTCAAGCCATTCAACGTTTGCTTCTGGCAAAGTTAAACCAACCGAAATCCACGTAGGCTCTGCACCCATCGCCGCTAAATCACTTAAGTTGACGGCCAGTGCTCGATGTCCAAGTGCACGAGGAGAGATATCATCAAAAAAGTGAACTCCTGCAACTAGGGTATCAGTTGTCACGGCTAACTGACAGTTTTCAGGCACGGTGACCAACGCACAATCGTCACCTATTCCAAGGTTTACATCACGGCGGATAATACCGCGACCTTTAAAGTAACGATTGATTAATTCAAATTCCTTCATACACAAAAAAGCCGGCCCAAGCCGGCTCTCCTCTACGGGGTTACTTACTTACGCAGTTCTTTAACTGCTTTATCAAGTACACCGTTGACAAATTTATGACTGTCTTCAGCACCAAACATTTTCGCAAGCTCAATACCTTCATTGATTGCTACTTTATAAGGTACGTCTTCACGGAACTTAAGCTCATAGGCAGACAGACGTAAAATTGCTTTTTCGACCATATCTAACTCATCAGCAGGGCGTGCTAAATGTGGTGCAACAATCTCATCAAGTTGCTTACAGTTAACAACAACACCACGTGCTAGGTCTTTGAAATATTCGACGTCGATTTTAGTCACATCATTTTCAATTAACATTTGCTGTTCGATATCAGCAATTGGGTTGGCACTTAACTGCCAAGAATATACGGCCTGAAGTGCTAAGATGCGTGCTTTACGTCTTGCTGCTGGTTTCACAGAGATTCCTTAAACTTAAATTTTGTCTAACACATTAACCATTTCGAGCGCGCCTAAAGCAGCTTCGCCGCCTTTATTGCCCATTTTGGTGCCTGCGCGTTCGATTGCTTGTTCAATGCTTTCAGTGGTTAATACGCCAAATGCAACCGGGATATCGTACTCAAGTGATACTTGTGCAAGACCTTTGTTTGATTCGCCAGCGACTAAATCAAAGTGTGGTGTACCACCTCTGATCACGACACCGAGGGCGATGATTGCATCATGTTCTTTCTTTGCTGCAACGCGTTTCGCTGCTAAAGGTAATTCAACGGCACCTGGTACGTAAACAACAGTAATGTCGTCGTCAGATACACCACCTGTGCGCTTAAGCTCATCAACAGCACCTGCTAAAAGGCTGCTACCAATAAAGTCATTAAAGCGTGAAATGACAATGGCAAATTTTTTGCCCGGTGCGTATTTGTTACCTTCAATAATTTTCATTTAATAACCCTAAAAAATAAGTTTAAGCGGTTGCGATTGCGCAAAAATTACGGCGCATAATACCACAAAAATATAAAAGTCGCCTAGTTAACCTGAACTCTGGATAATAAATCTATCTCCAGCGGTTACTTTTAACGCTTACTGCCTTGAATTTACATGCAATAGGCCAAGAATACCTTGGCCTTAAAATTAGCTTGCTAGTAAAATTTGTTAACTAAGCTGTGCGTTAATTAAGACTGCGGCTCAACGTAATCAACCACTTCTAAGTGGAAACCAGACAATGCATGATACTTCTTCGGACGACTCATCAAGCGCATTTTCTCAATGCCAAGGTCTGCTAAAATTTGTGACCCCACACCCACTGTGCGTGACGTGCCTTGGAATTTACGATGACTGACATTTTCACCCGCATCTTCTGCTGCAAATGCTTTGACCGTTGCTTCAAGATCTTCGGTTGATTCTTGTTTACCTAAGATAACCAATACGCCGTTATGCTCAGCAATATAGGCCATTGCATCTGATAAACTCCAGCTACGATCTGCGCTGCGGTCTGACAGTAAAATATCGTTAAACGTACTTTGTAAGTGAACACGTACTAACGTAGCGTCATCTTTCGATACGTCGCCTTTTTGCAATGCATAGTGGAGCTGACCATCAATGGTGTCTTTATACGTTACTAAATCGAATTCACCGTGATCGGTTGGCAACTTACATTTTGCAACACGTTCAATGGTGGTTTCGTTTAGATTTCTGTACTCGATTAAATCAGCAATTGTACCAATCTTCAGACCATGCTCTTTAGCAAACACTTCAAGGTCGGGACGACGGGCCATGGTGCCATCGGCATTGAGAATTTCAACAATAACAGAAGAAGGCTCAAGACCAGCCAAGCGCGCTAAATCACAGCCCGCTTCAGTGTGACCCGCACGGGTAAGAACGCCGCCAGGTTGTGCCATAATAGGGAAAATATGACCCGGCTGTACGATATCGCTTGGCACAGCTCCTTTCGCGATGGCCGCTTGCACTGTGCGTGCACGGTCAGCAGCTGAAATACCGGTTGTTACGCCTTTTGCAGCTTCAATCGACATTGTAAAGTTTGTTGAGAAAGCCGCTCCGTTATTTTTAACCATTAACGGTAATTCTAACTGCTGACAACGCTCTTGAGTCATGGTTAAACAAATTAAACCACGACCATGCGTTGCCATAAAATTGATAGCATCTGCACTTATGTGCTCTGCTGCGATAATTAAATCGCCTTCATTTTCTCTATCTTCATCGTCCATTAAAATAACCATTTTACCGGCTTTAATGTCATCGATAATTTCTTGCGCGCTGTGTAAATTCATAATGTGCCCATGAGAGTATGATTAATAATGACGTATCTTCGCTTATTTAATAAAACCAGCTTGCGCTAACAAGCTCATAGATATGTCTGAACGGGAAGGTTGTTCAGCCCCTTTGATCAGGCGCTCTAAGTAGCGAGCAATTTGATCAACTTCTAAGTTAACCTGCGTGCCCACTTGAAATTCTGCAATCGTCGTTTGCTCAGCGGTGTGTGGAACAATGGTCAGCTTGAAGCGATTTTGCTCGACCTCATTCACCGTTAAACTAATTCCATCAATACATACCGACCCTTTATACGGTATGTATTTCATTAAATTATGGTCGGTACTTAGCCAGTACTCTGTTGCTCTGGCATTGGCGGTAATGCTTTCAACTGTCGCGATGCCATCAACATGGCCTGACACTAAATGCCCACCAAGGCGAGAAATTGGCTGCATGGCCTTTTCTAGATTCACGGTTTGGCCTTTTTTATAGTGCGCAAACCCTGTCAGGCTAATGGTTTCATTTGATAAATCAGCACTGAAGCCATCGCTATGTTTAGTAACCACTGTTAAGCACACACCATTTGTTGCAATACTGTCGCCTAGTTTTACGTCTTTCATATCCAAATCATTACTTTGAATACGAATAGCGAGATCACCTTGTTTTTGTGTTAATTCAACAATTTTACCTGTTGCTTCAATTATTCCAGTAAACATAATGCTACTCTTTATCTTCAGTGTGTGTGGCTTGCTTTGCTTTGTACGCTGTTAAGCGGATATCGTCGCCAATTATCTGTGTATCGGTAAACGTTAATTGAGTGACATCACCCATGGCTGTTACTTCTGCAAAGTTTAGTAAGCTTTTGCCCATATCACCTATTAACTTTGGGGCAATATAAACAATGTATTCGTCTATTAGGTCTTGCTGTGCAAAAGCGCCCGCTAGGGTTGCTCCTGCTTCAAGCCAAATATGATTAAATTGTAATTCGGCTAACCGTGCTAAAACGGCCGATAAATCAACTTTATTCTTGTTAGCTGCCACCACTTCGTGTTTTACAAAATGTGGCCATTGCTGCTGATTATCAAGCTGTGTTGTGAAAATAATCACCGGACTCTCAATACTAAATAAAGCGAGATCTGGGGTGAGTCTGTTTTGCGAATCGATAATCACACGTGTTGGCTGACGTATCGGCAATGATGTTGGCATTGCAAATGGCAGCTCTTCAGTACGCACATTTAATTTGGCGTTATCACTGATAACGGTATCTGCACCACTCAAAATTGCGCAGCTTTGTGCGCGAAATGCTTGAACGTCTTGGCGTGCTTGCGGACCCGTGATCCATTTACTTTGGCCGTTATTAAGTGCCGTTTTTCCATCTAAACTACAGGCCATTTTACAGGTAACAAAAGGCAACCCTGTTTCCATTCGCTTCAAAAAGCCTTTGTTTAAATCGCGCGCCTGTTGCTCAAGTAACCCAGAGGCAACGTCAATACCTGCATCAGCTAATATTTGTAAGCCACGGCCACTGACTGCTGGATTTGGGTCTACCATTGCAGCAATCACTTTACTCACACCGGCCGCTTTTAGGCCTTCAGCACAGGGCGGAGTACGACCATAATGACTGCAAGGTTCAAGCGTCACATAGGCTGTTGCCCCTTTGGCATTATCGCCAGCAACGGCCAGTGCATTCACCTCGGCATGACCCTGCCCGGCAAGTTGATGAAAACCCTCACCAACTATATGGCCGTCTTTAACAAGTACACAACCCACATTAGGGTTTGGCGTCGTGGTAAAACGGCCCTGTTTGGCAAGCTCAATAGCGCGTGCCATATAAATGCTATCAAGTTCAGTGAACGACATGCTTAATCACCTAAACGGGCAATTTCTTCGCCAAACTCACGAATATCTTCAAATGAGCGATATACTGAGGCAAACCTAACATAAGCTACTTTATCAAGCTTTTTGAGCGATTCCATAATACACTCGCCGATTAAATGGCTTGAGATTTCACGCTCTCCGGTAGCACGTAGCTGTGATTTAATCACGTTAACGACTTCTTCGATTTGCTCTGTACTCACTGGGCGTTTTTCTAATGCGCGGTGCAGACCATTTAATAATTTGTCTTCGTTAAAAGGCTCTCGACTACCGTCTTGCTTTATCACCCTTGGCATAACAAGTTCAGCACCTTCAAAGGTGGTAAAACGCTCGTGACATTCGTTGCATTCGCGACGGCGTCTAACTTGGTGACCACCGCCAACAAGTCGTGAATCGATTACTTTAGTATCTTTTGCTGTGCAAAAAGGGCAATGCATAAGGTTAAACTTCCGTTTATAAAAAACAAAAAAAGACCGCTTAATAAGCGGCCTTTATAATAGCAAAAAACAACACTATTGTTATCTTAATTACGGTTTAACCAGCAATTAAGCGTAAACAGGTAGTTTTTTACAGATTGCTTTAACTTTCTCTTTTACTTCTGCTTGTACTGATGCATCGTTGATGTTGTCTAGTACGTCACAGATCCAGCCAGCAAGTTCTTTAGACTCAGCTTCTTTGAAACCACGGCGCGTAATTGCCGGAGAACCAATACGAAGACCCGACGTTACAAACGGTGAACGTGGGTCATTTGGTACTGAGTTTTTGTTTACTGTGATGTTTGCATTACCAAGGGCAGCGTCAGCATCTTTACCTGTGATATCTTTATCAATTAGGTCTAGAAGGAATAAGTGGTTGTCTGTTTTACCAGAAACAACTTTATAGCCACGCTCTTGTAACACTTCAACCATTGCTTGTGCGTTTTTAACCACTTGCGCTTGGTATGTTTTGAATTCAGGCTGTAATGCTTCTTTAAACGCAACCGCTTTAGCAGCGATGATGTGACATAAAGGACCACCTTGGCCACCCGGGAATACGGCGCTGTTAAGCTTTTTATAGATCTCTTCATCACCACACGCAGAAACAATTAGACCACCACGAGGACCCGCTAGTGTTTTATGAGTTGTTGTTGTAACAACATGCGCGTGAGGGATTGGGCTTGGGTATACGCCAGCCGCAATAAGACCTGCAACGTGTGCCATATCTACGAATAAGTACGCATCCACTTTATCAGCGATTTCACGGAACTTAGCCCAATCAACGATACCTGAGTATGCAGAGAAACCCGCAATGATCATTTTTGGTTTGTGCTCTAGTGCTAGCGCTTCAACTTGAGCGTAATCAATTTCGCCCGTTTCTTCATTTAGGCCATATTGAATTGCGTTGTACGTTTTACCAGAAAAGTTAACGTGTGAACCATGCGTTAAGTGGCCACCATGAGCTAAGCTCATACCTAGTACGGTGTCATGTGGCTGAAGAAGCGCTTGGAAAACAGCCGCATTAGCTTGTGAACCAGCGTGCGGTTGTACGTTTGCGTAGTCTGTGCCGAATAACTCGTTTGCACGGTCAATTGCTAATTGTTCAACAACGTCAACGTGCTCACAACCGCCATAGTAACGTTTGCCTGGATAACCTTCAGCATATTTGTTTGTAAGCTGAGAACCCTGTGCTTCTAGCACGCGTGGGCTACAGTAGTTTTCAGACGCGATCAGTTCGATGTGCTCTTCTTGACGAGCCGTCTCTTTAGTGATGGCTGCAAATAACTCTGGATCGAAATCCGAAATATTCATGCTACGTTCTAACATGGGGTCTCCTAAGGCAACGTGTATGGTGTTTTTTTGAAGGCTATATTGTACGCTGAAAACGCACATTTGCCTATCGTGTAAAGATGAACATATTTAAACAGGGATTGAATTTATTTCACAGTGTTTTAATAATGATATTTTTTTATTGATACATAACGAAAATTTATGAATTTAAAATATTACATAGGTTTTTAAAATGTCATTTGCATAAAAAATAGCACACAGGCATTGCTTTTTACTATTTTCAAACTACCCTAATAGTCTTAATAAATATCAAGGATGGTATAAAATCTCATGTTAGCAAAACCTCTTTACGAAGCCGCCCCCTATGGCTACTTTATCCTCGGCATTAGTTGCATCACATTAGCGAATAATGTGGTGCCTACAGTCATCGGTATCGTACTCTTTTTACTGGGTGCAAATATTTGGCGAATGCGCTCAAATGCAAGACGCACAGATCATTCAAGTCAACGAGTAAATCAAAGAAAGCTCTATTATTACTATGAATTTAAACCATTTATTGTTTTTATTGCGGCATATACCTTGATCCAATGGACACAAAATGAACTTGTTTCAGTGATTGGCGTGTTACTGTGTATTACCGCTGTGGTGATTCTTGTGATGCGAATTTTAAACCGGCATAGTCATTCAATATTGCACTAAAAAAGAGCGGCTCAGCCGCTCTTTTTTATGGTTTTTTACGCCAGTTTTTTTAACAGCTCAGTACGCAAAAGCTGGTAATCACACACAATATCTTCTGCAAGACATTGCTTTGCTAACGCATCTGCTAAAGGCTTTGGCATCGGTAACTCAATCTCGAGTATTTCTTCCACGCTTTCTTTAAATTTAGCGGGGTGTGCCGTCGCTAAAAAGATACCCGCACTGCCCGGTGCAATGTTTTCTTTTAAGCCTTGGTATGCAATCGCAGTATGAGGCTCTGCAACATACCCTGTTTGATGAATTTTTTTCATCACCTCTTTGGTTGTCTCTTCATCGACACAGCTTGAATAAAAGTCATCATAACTAAACCATGCATTATCTAACATGTGCTGAACACGCGGCCAATTGTTTGGTTTACTCACATCCATCGCGTTCGATAACGATTCAATCGTTGCGTTAGGAGCCCACTCTTTATTTTGCAAGAAACGAGGCACCGTATCGTTTTGGTTGGTTGTTGCACTGAGTTTTGCCACTGGCATCCCTAGTACAGCGCCAATCATCGCAGCACACACGTTACCAAAGTTTCCACTTGGTACAGAGATATGCGCTTTAGCACGTTGCGCTTTTGGCAATTGCGCTATTGCTTCAAAGTAGTAACACACCTGTGCAACTAAACGACTGATGTTGATTGAATTCGCTGAGTTTAACCCTAGCTTTTCTTTTACTTCATCATCGAGAAACGCTTGTTTTACCATGCTTTGGCAATCATCAAAGCTGCCATCAACCGCATAGCAATGAATGTTGTTGCCTAACGTAGTGAATAGTTTTTGCTGTGCTAGCGAAATTTTGCCTTTCGGATATAGAATAACCACATCAATATTCGGTTTGTTGTAAAAGGCGTGCGCAACCGCAGCACCTGTGTCACCCGACGTTGCGGTTAGAATAGTAACTTTTTCTCCTTGGCTAAATTGTGCAAGACACTCTGCCATGAAACGCCCACCAAAATCTTTAAACGCTAATGTTGGCCCGTGAAAAAGCTCTAAACAGTAAATATCCTTTTCGACTTCAACAAGTTTTACATCAAAGTTAAACGCATTTTGTACCATCTCAGCAACGGTGTCTGCGGGTAATTCATCCCCAATCAAATGGGATAAGATTTTGCTACTGCGAGTAACAAAGTCCAAATCCAATAAAGCATCAATATCAGCAATAGGCGCCAAGCTATCTGGAAAGAAAACGCCTTGGTTACGACCCAAACCCGTTTTTACAGCTTCAATAAACGACACCTGTTGTGTTGCATCTTTTAAATTATGTAATTGCATTGTAGTTCCTTAAATTCTTTATAGCTGTCGCGTGCCAAGCTGATCAAGCTGGCAAATATGGCAAAAACCATGTTCATTAATGTAATTATCATTAAGCCATGCTGCGCATTGCTTAGCGGCTTCTAGACTTTTACACACTGTAAAAAGGGTGGGTCCAGCACCCGAAATACTCACAATCTCAGCGCCAAGTTCTGGTAAAGCATGCTTCGCCTCGCTAAACCCGTTTATAAGTGGCGCTCGGTGTGGCTCAGCAATTTCATCACGCATAATTGATAAGGCATCATCAAAACGCCCTGTCAGTAACAAACTGCTGAATGCAGACAATCTTTGTGCAAACTCAACACTGTCATGCATTGATAGTTGCGTGGGTAAAACCGAGCGAGCTTTTGCCGTATTAAGAGAAAAGCCAGGAAAAGCTGCCACGTAATACCAGCGCTCATCAACCGGTAACGCAATGGATTTATTGGGAATAAGATCGCCTGTTAACTGTAAACCACCTAGGTAACATGGCGTGATGTTATCGTAATGACGACCACCACTCACAATCGCCTCAAAATCAGCCATAAGTTCAATCAACTGCTCTTGCGATAAGTCAGTTTTAGCAAACTGATCAAGCGCAGCAAATGTAGCAACCACAGAACATGCACTTGACCCAAGCCCAGAACCGATTGGTAAGTTCTTTTTAAGCTCTAGTTTCACTGTGGGCATGGCCGGTGCAACATGCGCTTTAAAATGAATAAGGCACTGATAGGCAAGATTTTCTTCTGCGTTAGCTGGTAACTTACTAGCATACTCTCCTGAGCACACAAATGTGTCTTGCTCAGCTGCAGATACCTCAACCACATCACCAAGTAGGCTGCCATCAATAGGTGCCAATGCGGCACCTAAAGCATCAAATCCAACCGCAAAGTTACCGATAGAAGCCGGTGCGTAAATACGGATCATAACCTTCTCCTAGCGTGATAATGTTTTTAAGATATCAGCAAATACACCTGCGGCAGTCACTTCTGCACCCGCACCATAGCCACGGATAACAAACGGACGAGGCTGATAATATTGGCTAAGAATCGCCAGTGCATTTTCACCATCACGAATATCATAAAGTGCATGCTTACTATCAACCGCTTCAATACCTACTTTGCAGTGACCATTTTCAATAGTGCCAACATAACGCAGCACTTTACCTTCGCTTGCTGCACTTTGGATACGGTCATTAAAAGCAGCATCAAGACTGGGCAGTTTTTCCATAAACTCAGCAACCGAATCTCCCTCTGCAAACCCTGTTGGTAATACAGATTCAACTTCAATATCGCTTAACTCAAGTTCAAGTCCAGACTCACGCGCAATGATCAGCAGCTTTCTAGCAACATCGGTCCCCGATAAGTCATCACGTGGGTCTGGCTCAGTGAAGCCACTTTCTTTTGCCTTTACAGTTGCTTCGCTCAACGAGAGGCCATCTTGCAAAGCACCAAACATGTACGACAACGAGCCTGATAATATGCCGCTGAACTTAATAAGTTCATCACCCGCGCCAAATAATGACTTTAAATTATCAAGGACTGGTAAACCTGCCCCTACGTTGGTTTCGTATAAAAACTTACGGTTATTCTTTTGTGTCGCAGAAATCAAATCTTGATAGTACGCAAATGAGCTGGTATTTGCTTTTTTATTCGCAGCCACAACATGGAAACCAGCATTTAAGAAATCAACATACTGCGCGGCGAGTTTATCGGCTGAGCTACAATCAACAATAACAGGGTTGATTAAATGGTTTTGTTTCACAAATTGCTCAACGAGTTTTAAGTCAAAACCTTGCTCCGATATCGCTAATTTTTCTTGCCAATCACTAAAGGCAATACCGTCACTGTCGAGGTAGAGTTGTTTTGAGTTAGCAACACCGTACAAATTAAGCTTAATATTGCGCTTTTCAAGCCATGCTTGCTGGCGCTCAAGTTGCTGGATAAGCTCTTGGCCAACTAAACCACAGCCTAATAAGAACATATCGATTGATGGAATATGTGTAAAAAAGTTCTCGTGGCACACTTTCACAGCATCATTGCACAGCTCACCATCAATAACCGCAGAAATAGCACTCTCTGTTGAATCTTGGGCAATCGCCACAATGTTGACTTGCGCTTGCGCTAATGAAGCAAAGAATTTTGCTGCAAGACCCTTGTGCGCTCGCATATTGTCGCCCACTAGAGTAACAATCGCTAAATTACGTTGTACTTGAACGGGTTCAATAAGCCCAGCTTGCGACTCAAGTTCGAAAGCCGTTTGCAACGCTTCTAAAGCCAGCGCTAAATCACTTTCGTGAACACAAAAACTGATACTAAATTCACACGACGATTGTGTAATTAACACAATCGATACATTGTCATGAGCAAGGGCATTAAACACCTTAGATGCCATACCCACTTTACCTTTCATGCCGGGACCTGAGACCGTTAGCATTGCAAGGTTTTGTAAGCTTGATAATGCTTTAACCGGTTCTGATGATACGCTATCGTTACTGATCACAGAGCCTTCAGCGCGAGGGTTATGAGTATTTTTGATCTCGCAAGGTACGCCAGCTTTAGCACATGGCAAAATTGTTTTTGGGTGTAACACCTTGGCACCAAAGTAAGAAAGTTCCATCGCTTCTTTATAAGACAGCGAATCTACTTTAGAGGCTTTTTTGATATAACGCGGGTCCGCATTGTAAACACCGTCAACATCGGTCCAAATTTGACAAACATCGGCTTCTAAGCAGGCTGCAGCAATTGCTGCTGAATAATCAGAGCCATTACGGCCAAGTGTTGTAAGCTCGCCTTGCTCATTAGCCGCAGTAAAACCAGGCATGATGTAAATGGTACTTGGTGCTGCTTTTAATGCTTCACGAAAACGCAACTTACTCGCGGCTAAGTCTGCTTCTGCATCAATATATCCACCAACAGAAGCAATACAATCGGTTGCCTCAAGGTAGTGCGCATTACTCTCTTTTAACATACGCTGCATGAGCGCTACACTCACTCGCTCACCAAAGCTAATAACATAAGCTTTAACTTGGTCTGGGCAGCACGTTAATAATGCAACACCATCCAATTTATTTTTTAGGTCATTTAAATTAGGCCAATTATCAACTGCGCCAAACTCTGCTTCTACATCCGCCTTTAACTGCTCACAACGATTAACCAGTGCATGCCATAACTCACTATAATCACGCCCCTGCTCTGCTGCACTCGCTAGCGCAACGAGTGAATCAGTCATGCCGCCCGGTGCAGAAAGCACTAATAGCATTTCATCTTTAAGTTCTTGTTTGACTAACTGAGCTACCTGTTGCAAACATGCGAAGTCAGCCAAGGACGACCCGCCAAATTTTAATACTCGCATTATTTATGTTTCCTCATCCCATAAACGAAAAAAGGCCTGTGTTCTAGTGAACACAGGCCTTTAATTTTGTTGCACCGACCTATGCCACTATCCCGTAAGGATGATGGTTGTAATAATAATGGTCGTTGCGTGATTAAATGTTTTCATAGCCCCTAGACTGCCTTAAAAACAGCCAGTCTGTCAACCCTTAATAAAAAGATAAATTATGCAATTAGGTTATATAAAGACTTAATGAATACCAAATTTATGCAAAGTTGTTTTTAAGCGGACAAGTTCTATCGGCTTATCAATAAAATCAATGGCACCAAGTTTTGCGACTCGTTGCTTCATTTCTGTTTGAATATCCGCCGAAATAACCAACACAAAACACTCTATTTTTTCGGCTTTAATCGTTTCAAGTACAGCAACACCATCAACTTCTGGCATGGTTAAGTCGAGGCAAAGCAAATCAAAGTTTTGCTGCCGCAATAAAGCAAGTGCCTCACGGCCGTTACTGGCTTGTTTAATGTCGGCACTGATGCAGTCACCTAAACAGCGTACGACCTGTTTTCGGGCAACGTTTGAATCATCACAGACAAGCACTGAAAAATTAGAATTACTCATGAAATATACATCTTCGCTGTTGCAAACACAGCGTTAATAGAGGATAAATTAAAGATGACTAATTTTATATCACACTTTTTAAAAGGCAGTAAGGTCAAGTTTTTTCATGATTTAGTTACAATCTGTAAATGATCCCGTAAAAAAGGATATATTTATTTATTTTTAATCATTTATTAGCTAACTTTAGATTTAGCTGAATGTATTACAAATCTCACCAAGGAGCTATGGATAATCCATGCTACAAAAAAGCCTGTCAAAAAAATTATTAACCAGTGTGCTCTCGGTTTATTTTTTATTAACGTTTGTCGTTACGTGTGGGCAGGTTATTGCTGAGTACGTTAATACCAAGGATTACATTCGCGATGAATTAACCACGTTGCAAAAAACATTCAGTCGCAGCCTCACACGCGCCATTTGGGAGCTGAACACTAAGCAAACGATCACCACAGCTGAGGGGTTACTTGCGATCCCTATGATTGAAGGCATTATTGTGCGAGATGACAGTGGTGAAGTGTTATCACAATTAGGGCGCTCTTTAGACATACATGAGTTATACAGTCAGCAGCTAGTGCAAGAAGAGGCGATTATTGAAGACACCCCGTCAGGTTTATTTGGTTACACTTTCCCGCTGATTTTTGAGTTTTCAGGCAGAGCCACCCAAGTGGGTGATGTCACCCTATTTTCAAGCCGAGACGTCGTATTTAGCCGTATTATGATCTCGATTTATTTCTTAATCGGTAATGCGATGATCAAAACAACATTTTTGATCATCCTATTCTTAATTGCCTTTAGAAAACAGTTAACAGAACCCTTAGCCCAGCTCACAGAACAAATAGAAGATCTTGAACTCAATGATTTAGAAGGTCGCCATATCGACATTCAAACCAGTGAGCATAACGAATTAAAAGTGATGGAAGAGTCATTTAATCGCCTGATTGATAAAGTGGTACTGTACCGAGAAGAGCTTGAACATACACAAAAAGAATTACTGATAAGCAACGAAAAACTGGATCAACAAAACCTGCAATTAGAGCAGGAAGTCGCTCGTAAGACATCAAACTTGAGCCAAGCAATGATGGACTTACAGCAACAAAAATACGAGCTAGAAAAACAAAAGTTCACCTTAACTGAAGAAATCGATTTACGTAAACAAACCGAACAAGAGCTCATAACAAAGCAAACTGAACTACAGCGTTACCTTGATGAACTGAACATGGCCCAAGAGCGGTTAGTAGGCTCAGAGAAAATGGCCGCATTAGGGGGGCTTGTTGCCGGTATTACTCATGATGTGAACACCCCGATTGGTATTGGTGTTACAGCGACCTCTTTTTTACAAGAGCGCCTGAATCAAATTGAAGCAGCCTATAAAGACAAAACCCTTTCGCCGAAAGCATTAGAAGAGTTTATAAACGACGCAAAACAAAGCACCAGCTTATTAACCAGTAATTTAGACCGTGCTTCTGAGCTGGTCGCCAGCTTCAAACAAATCGCGGTAGACCAAGCCAGTGAAGCGGTGCGTACAATTAATTTTAAAGAGTATTTAGGCGAGGTGATCCGCTCGTTACACCCTAAACTTAAAAAAACATCGCACCATATAAACCTAGATTGCCCTGAAGACTTAACACTCAATTTACCTGCGGGGGCAATTAGTCAAATTTTCACTAACTTAATCATGAATTCACTCATTCACGGTTTCGAAGGCATAGAAAGCGGCATCATAGAGATTGTTATAAAAGAAGAAGACGATGAGGTTATCATCGACTTTAAAGATAACGGTAATGGTGTAACTCAAGAGCAGTTAGAAAAGCTATTTGACCCATTTTTTACTACCAAGCGCGACCAAGGCGGCAGCGGTTTAGGCACACACATTACTTTTAACTTAGTAAAACAAACGCTCAGTGGCGATATAGAAGTAACAAGCGAGCCTGGACAAGGCTTGCATTACCACATTAGTTTCCCTAAAAACATGCCAAAGCCACTTTCAATGTTTAATACATAAACAAAACCCCCTGATGCCGAAATCATTCATTTCGGCATCACTTTTTTATTGCTATGATTGGGCAAATTTAATGAAAGGATTAGCCTAATTATGTGGTTTAGTAACCTTATCTGTTACCGTTTTAAACAAGACGTATCATACAACCAAGAAGACTTCGATAAAGCCCTAGAACAAGACCTGTTTCGCTCATGTGGTGGTCAAGAGTTATCAACGTTTGGTTGGACCAAAGCCTTTGGTAAACATGGTCAAACCCTATCGCACTTTTCTCAAGATAGCATTTTAGTGTGCGCAAAACGTGAAGAAAAAGTATTACCCGCTGCGGTTATTAACGAACTGGTTGCTGAAAAAGTAGAGCAGATTGAAGCGGAAGAAAACCGCCCAGTTAAGAAAAAAGAAAAAGACGAACTAAAAGAAAATATTCTGCATACCCTACTTCCTCAAGCATTCAAAAAATCAAGCTTACAGTTTGCATTTATTGACCAAAAGAATGGCTGGGTTGTTGTTAACAGTGGTAGTTTTAACAAAGCCGAAGAACTTCTTGCCTTGTTACGTAAATCGTTAGGGTCGTTACCTGTAGTGCCCGCATTTGCAAACTATGATCTGGATGTGTTTCTAACCGATTGGCTAACACAATTTAATGCGCCTGAGGGGTTCGCTATTGGCAACGATGCAGAACTTGAAGAAGCAGACGATAGTGGCGCACAGGTTAAACTTAAAGGCCATGATTTATCGTGTGATGAAGTGAAATCGCACCTAGAAAATGGCAAGCGCGTGACTAAGCTTGCACTTGATTGGCAAGAGCGAGTTAAGTTCATGCTGCAAAACGATGGGTCAATAAAACGACTAAGCTACTCAGAAACACTTAAAGAAGAAAACGCCGATATCCCTAAAGAAGATATGGCCGTAAAATTAGATGCAGACTTCATTTTAGCATCTGAAGAAATTAAGCAATTACTTGAAGAACTAACTCAAGGATTAGGAGATGCAAGCGATTTATAATCAGCTTGTTGACACTAAAAGCGCAGATTAGTCGTAATCTGCGCTTTTTAATGCGTTATTCAGTAAACACCGCTTTTACATCATTTAACATGTCGTGATATTCATCTGAATTAAACATATCAAGTGACGAAATAACACCTTTATCTAAATAGGTCTGTAATGCTGAAGACTTATCTGATACTTGCAGGATCCCCTCTAAGATCGCGCCTATGCGAATAAAGTCAACATAGCAAATATGCTCAGGACGATAGTTAGGGTTTGCCCAGCTCTCAGCAACTTCAACAAATTCATCAGTGAAGCCCCACGCTCGCATAATAGCTCCCCCTACTTTGCCTCCCAATTTTTGAATTGCATGCGCAAGAAAGCTCGGGTTCGCAAATACTTCGGGGTGTTTTTCGGCTTCCGTTAAAATGGGTAACACGCCAATGTTATACACTAAAGCCGCTAGCGTAATGGTGTCGCGATTTAATGACGTCTTCTTATTATCACGTAGGAAAAAATCCATTAAGGTAATTGAGTGGCAAGCCACCTTCAGCGTTTTTTGCCACGCTTTGTCCATGTAGCCTTTAATCAACTCATTGTGCGATACAAACAGTTGCTCCATTGCCATGGCCGTTGCAATGTTTTTAATTTGCCGTAAACCTATCCGCGTTACAGCTTGGTGTAGGTTTGTCACCTTAACCGAGCGCCCCATAAAGGCACTGTTCGCCACCTTAATCATGCGGGCAGAAAGCGCGGGGTCGTGTGAAATCACATCGGCCATTTGCATCAAATTGACATTAGGATTGTCTGCAGCTTGTCTGACTTTTACAGCCACTTCAGGTAAAGTAGGCAACACTAGGGTGTCATTATTAATTCGGTCGACCAAAATGGTCAGTAGTGCATTTTCTGTTGACATATCTTTGCCATCCTCTTGAATTAGCTTGCTTTTATAAAACCAAACTAATGACTGACATTGTTAGATTAATTATTGTTTTAGTATTGTCTAAGTTAGCGCTAAAGTTAAGAAATTCACAGTAATAATCTACTTTTATATTTTAAGACACCGATTTAATTGCTTAAAATCACATACTGCGCAGTAAACTTGCCATTTATATGTTAGGTTTGCTTTAATGCTTACACATTTATTTTCAAAGCAACGACTCTCTCTTTTTAACGGGCAAAAAAATGACATTAAATAAAATTAGCCACGCACTTATCTTATCTGGTGCAGTTTTTCTAGGTGCATGTTCTGACCAACAAGCGACCCCTTCTCAAACAAAGCCTGCTGCAGAGCAAACGACTCAAAATACTGAAGAAAATAATCCGCAACTAATCAATGCAGACAGAAACCGCTTAGATATCTATACAGACTTTACATTAACCTCAGACTTGAGCCACTTAAGCGATAACCAAAAGCAAATGGTTGGCAAACTTATTGACGCATCAAAAATCATGGATGCATTATTTTGGCGTCAAGCATTTGGTGAAAACAAAGAAGCATTTTTGGCAAAAATTAATGACGAAAAAGTGCAAAAATTTGCAGATATCAACTACGGCCCATGGGACCGTTTAAACGGCGATCAGGTGTTCTTATCTGGCTATGAAGAAAAGCCACTTGGCGCAGAGTTTTACCCAAGCGATATCACTAAAGAAGAGTTAAACAACGCAACAGTTGAAGATAAAACAGGCCTTTATTCAGTTATTAAACGTGATGAAAATGGCAAACTATACAGCGTGGCTTACTCAGTAGAATACGCACAGGAACTAGAAAAAGCGGCAAACTTACTCCGTGAAGCAAGTAAACTTGCCGATGACAAAGAATTTGCAAACTACTTAAGCATGCGTGCTGATGCACTTGTCAGTGATAACTTCCAACCCTCTGACTTCGCATGGATGGACATGAAAAACAACCCAATTGATGTTGTTATTGGTCCAATCGAAACCTACGAAGATCAACTCTTTGGTTACCGTGCCGCTTACGAGTCTTACGTGTTAATTAAAGACCTTGCGTGGAGTGAGCGTTTAGCTAAGTTTGCAGCTTTCTTACCAGAGCTACAAAAAGGCTTACCCGTAGACGATAAGTACAAGCAAGAAGTACCGGGCTCAGACGCTGACCTTAATGCATATGATGTTGTTTACTATGCGGGCCACTCAAATGCCGGCAGCAAAACAATTGCTATTAACTTGCCTAATGATGAGCAAGTACAGCTTGAAAAAGGCACCCGCCGTTTACAGCTTAAAAACGCGATGCGCGCTAAATTCGACAAAATCTTAGTGCCAATTTCAGAGCAATTAATTGTGCCTGAGCAGCGTAAACACATCACCTTTGATGCGTTTTTTGCAAACACCATGTTCCACGAAGTCGCACATGGCTTAGGAATTAAAAACACTATCACCAACAAAGGGACTGTGCGTCAATCACTGCAAGAGCATGCCAGCGCGCTTGAAGAAGGTAAAGCAGATATCCTTGGTCTTTACATGGTTGAGCAGTTACTTAAAAAAGGTGAAATCACTGACGGTACGCTAGAAGATTACTACATCACCTTTATGGCTGGTATATTCCGCTCAGTGCGTTTTGGTGCATCAAGTGCACATGGTAAAGCAAACATGATCCGTTTTAACTTTTTTGCCGAAGAAGGTGCATTTTCTAAAAATGCAGATGGCTTATACAGCGTAAATATGGAAAAAATGAGCTTAGCGATGGCAAAACTATCGCGCCTTATCTTAACGATTCAAGGTGACGGCGATTATCAAAAAGTCGACCAATTAATCGCGACTCATGGTGAAATTAAAGCCGAGCTTGCTAAAGATTTAGAAAAGCTAAGCCAAGCAAACATCCCTGTTGATGTGACCTTTAAACAAGGTAAAGAGGTATTAGGTTTAAACTAAACGCACTCTCATCTGAGTAATAACCAGTTTAAACAAAAAACGCTGCTTTCGAGCAGCGTTTTTTTATGCTTAAACAACAGTCATTAATGCGCCACAAAGCTCAGCCCATATTTATTGTTTAGTTTTACGATTTCCCCATTTAGCAACATTTTTTGAAACTCAGCATTAAACTCATCAATAAATTGCGCTAAATCTCGCTGCTTAGTAAAACCAAAATAACCTTGATTAACCGTTAAAATAGGAGAAAGTATGATCACCTTATCGGCAATACCCAAACTTTCTATCACCGGCCTTGCTGCCCGGGGGTGAGTTAGAATTAAATCAACCCTGTCATACATTAATTGTAAAAAACTTGCCCGCACATTGGCGACTTCCGATAACAGTAAACTCGATTCATGGCGCTTAAATTCAACCCCATAATCCCAGCCACGAATAACCCCTATTACATCTTTTTTTAAACTGGCGAAGTTTCCTCGCCAAGTAACTTCATTATTCGGTTTGGTATAAAAAACAATAGGGTCTTCATAAAAGGGTAATGCACTAAAGAGCATGTATTGGTTACGCTGAAACGATTTATAAGGGCCAATAATGGCATCGGCATCACCTTGCTCAACCATTTTTAAAGCCCGTTTAAGCGGCATAATATCAATCACAATAGTATGCCCCAATCGCTTGCCTATTTCATAAACGATGTCAGCCCCGAGTCCTGTTGGAGAACCGTGCTGATCCTGTTCTAAAATGGCAGGAAAATGACTTCCTACAAAATAATAACTTTTTGCCACACTCTCAAAGGCACTCAAAGATAACATCGTCACAAAAAAACAACGTGTTATTATTGCCGCGCTAACGTGCCACTTTTTCATATTTGCTGGACTATATTTTCGATATTCACCGTTTAAAAATACGCTTTAAGCGAAGTAATCTGCTCATCAGAATACGGAACCGCCGGTAACTTACCCCACACAGGTGCAGGCCAAGCAGCATCTGTTTTAAAGCGTGCGATATGATGAATATGCAGTTGTGGCACCATATTTCCCAAAGCAGCCACATTGAGCTTGTCTGGATTAAAAACCTGCTGTAATAATTTACTTAGTTTGGCCGACTCGCGTAAAAGTGTCACTTGCTGCGTTTCAGAAAGGTCGATAATTTCTTTTAAACCCGCTTCTCTCGGGACTAAAATAAACCACGGATATTGGCTGTCATTCATTAGCAATACTTTACACAGTGGCCAATCTGCTAATTCAATACAATCACGCTGTAATTCAGGTGCCAAGGAAAATGGCATATCAGCATTTTTCATCAATAAGTCCTTAAATCTAAGTTGTACCCCTGCTACTTTATAGCATTTAGTTGCAGTTGCCTAAGCTTACCATTAACATCGTGGCAGTTTTTATTCGAGCGAAGGTACCCCTGTGCTAAAAAAAATTAAATCTCTCTCACTTGCCTTACCAATAGTGGCAACAGCACTGAGTGTGAATGCTGAACCACTATCACTAGAGCGTATTTTTGACGATCCTAGTTTAGCAGGTAAAGCACCTGTACAACTTAAATTCTCACCCGATGGTAGCCGCGTTACCTACTTACAAGGTAAAACCGACGACTACAACCGTTATGACTTGTGGGAATACAATTTAAAAGATAACAAAAACCGCTTATTAGTTGACTCTGCGGCACTATTCTCAGGCCCAGAAAACCTATCAGATGAAGAAAAAGCACGACGTGAGCGTCAGCGTATCTTTGGTAAAGGGATTTTAGAGTATAAATGGTCAAAAGATGGTAAAGCACTGCTTTTCCCACTGAATGGCGACCTTTATTACTACGAACTTGCCTCAGCTAAAAGCCGCAAATTGACCGATACCGAAGCATTCGAAACCGATGCACGTTTTTCACCGAAAGGTCATTTTGTATCGTTTATTCGCGAGCAAAACCTTTACGCACTGAACTTAAAAACGGGTCAAGAAATCCAGTTAAGTAAAGACGGCGGTGGCGTTATTAAAAACGGCATGGCTGAATTCGTGGCTCAAGAAGAAATGGGCCGCATGACGGGCTACTGGTGGTCAGGTGATGAAACAAAAATTGCCTATACGCGTGTCGATGAAAGCCCTGTAAAAGAAGCGATTCGAAACGAAATTTACGCTGATGAAGTAAAGCTTTTCAACCAGCGTTACCCGTTCACGGGTACAGATAACGTTAAAATTAAACTCGGTGTTGTTAGCATTAACAACCAACAAACTGATTGGGTTGATTTAGGCGAAGACGAAGATATCTACATTGCTCGCGCCAACTGGTTAAAAGATAACAAAACGCTTTCTTATCAATGGCAAGACCGCTCACAGCAAACGTTAGAGCTGCGTTTTTACAACAGTGAAACGAAAAAGCAAAAGGTCGCCCTAACAGAAAAAAGCGATACATGGATTAACTTACACTTTGATCTACAGTTCCTAAACGATAAAAAACACTTCGTGTGGGCCTCTGAACGTGACGGCTTTAAACACCTTTATTTGTACCGAACAAATGGCGAGATGATCCGCCAAATCACGCAAGGTGACTGGGTAGTTGATAGCTTAAAAGGAATCGATGAGAAAAAAGGCATTGTGTATTTTGCAGCGCGTAAAGACACCGCTCTTGAAAGCCATTTATACAGTGCACCGTTATTCAAAAAAGGGGATATTAAGCGCATAACAGAGCTCGGTGCTTATCATAATGTGGTTATCGCCAAAGATAATAAAACCTTTATCGACAATAGCTCATCGGTTAATAAACCAGGTTCAGCCGCACTTCGTAAAATTAACGGCGAGTTTATTACCTGGCTTGAAGAAAACAAACTCGATAAGTCGCATCCACTTACACCGTACTTAGACGATTTAATCACTCCTGAATACGGTACATTGACAGCTGAAGACGGCCAAATAATGCATTACCGTTTATTCAAGCCGACTAACTATCAAGATGGTAAAAAGCACCCTGTTATTGTAAACGTATACGGCGGCCCACATGCCCAACGAGTGACAAATAGCTGGCGCAGCAAAAACTTGTATTTCCAATACATGGCACAGCAAGGCTACGTTATTTTTCAACTCGATAACCGTGGTTCTTACAACCGTGGTAAAAAGTTTGAAGACGTTATCTATAAACACTTAGGGGTTGCTGAAGTCGCTGACCAAATTAAAGGGGTTGAGTTCTTACGCACTCTTGATTACGTTGATCCTGAGCGCATAGGTATTTACGGTCACAGTTACGGTGGCTATATGGCACTGATGACCATGTTTAAAGCCGGTGATTATTTCAAAGCGGGTGTATCGGGCGCGCCAGTGACCGACTGGGCACTTTACGACACACACTACACAGAACGCTACGTAGGCCACCCTGCAACAAATGCAAAAGGCTATGAAGCAAGTGCCGTTTTCCCTTATGCTGAAGGCTTAAAAGGACCGCTAATGATTTACCACGGCATGGCTGATGACAACGTGTTATTTACTCACGCCACGAAGTTATTTAAACAACTGCAAGATCAAGAAAAGCAGTTCGAGATGATGACGTACCCAGGTTCTAAGCACAGTTTACGTGGTAAGAGTGTGCAAACACACTTGCACCAAACTATCACAAGCTTTTTCAACCGTCACTTTAACGTACAATAGTTAAATTTAAATTCGGTAACTTAGACTAAAGGCTGATTGTCCAATCAGCCTTTTTTTTGTCTCAATGTATTCCATCCACAACTAGATTTAATACCTGTTTTAACTACACTTAACATATTGCTTTTAGACAAGCATGACCAAGGAATACACATGAACTACTTACGCCGTTTTACAATCTTACAACGCCTTGCCATGTTGGTTAGTGTAGTGGTGGTTGGATTGATCTTTTTAAGTATCTCAAGCTTAATGCAGCAATATGATTCTTTAGAACAAGAACAATACACCAAAACTCAAAACCTAGTGGAGTCAGCTCACAGCATTATTGAACACAATTATGCTTTATTCCAACAAGGTAAACTCAGTGAACAACAAGCAAAACAAGCTGCGCTGGATACTATCGCTGCACTTCGCTATGACAAAAGCAATTACTTTTGGATAAACGACTATCAACCTGCGATGGTTATGCACCCATTCAAACCAGAGCTTGAAGGTAAATCACTTGCCAACAATAAAGACCCCGACGGGGTACACCTGTTTGTTGACATGGTGAACGTGGTTAAACGACAAGGCGAAGGGTTTGTTCCATACAAATGGCCTAAGCCTGGAAAGGATCAACCCGTTGATAAAATTGCCTATGTTAAGGGTTTTACACCATGGCAATGGATTATTGGTTCGGGTGTCTACATTGACACCATTGAAGATGCATTTGCTTCACTACGAAATCACGTCATTATCACTGCGGTGGTTATTATTGGTCTGTTAATTGCGCTCAGTTATTTAATTGCAAATAGCATATTACGACCAACTCAATTGGCTGCTGATATGATGAAAGACATTTCGCAAGGTGAAGGTGATTTAACCCAACAACTTGATGAAAACGGCAATGATGAGGTCTCTCGGCTATCGCGTTACTTCAACCTATACACTGCAAAAATGCGAGAGTCACTCAAGCAAGTCGCGCAAAATGCTCAACAGGTCAATCAGTACGCCCACAATGTGGATGATGCCACTAAAACCAATCATTCTTTTATTGAACTGCAAAACGACAGCTCAACACAAGTTGCCACCGCAATGGAAGAAATGACTCATCAAATTCATGATGTTAGCCAAAATGCAGATCAAGCTGAGCATGCCGCAAACGACGCGGCGCAAAATGCTTCAACCGGTAAACAGGTGCTCAACAAAACCATTACCGCTATTGAAACTCTGTCGCATAATATTGAGCAGGTTAGTAAGGTAACCACTGACCTTGCAGCAGAGAGTAACAATATAGGCTCTGTACTGGATGTTATTCGCAGCATAGCAGAGCAAACAAACTTACTTGCGCTTAATGCCGCGATTGAAGCGGCTCGCGCGGGAGAGCAAGGGCGCGGCTTTGCTGTCGTAGCCGATGAAGTGCGTACACTGGCTAGCCGTACCGGTAAAAGTACTGATGAAATTCAGGCCATGATCAGTAAGTTACAAGCAGGCGCTAAAGCTGCGGTTGATGCGGTATCTGCCAGTCAACAACTGTCGAGCGAAACCGTCTTACAAGCAGGTGAAGCAAGCAGCTCACTCAGTGAAATTGAGCGTTTGGTCACAATTATTAAAGATATGAATAGCCAAATAGCCCGCGCCACAGAACAACAAACGAGTGCGGCAGATGAAGTTAACTTACGTATCAATGAGCTGTCACAATCAACCGAACAGTCACTATCTAATACCCAAGGGCTATCAGATGCCAGTGAAAGCTTAAAGCAAAGCTCACAAGCACTGAGCGATGTGGTAAATCGCTTTAGACTTGATTAAGCTAAATTTTAACGAAAAAAAGCCCCGCTTCATTTTTGCGGGGCTTTTTTAATGCTTAAATATTACAAGCAATAACGTGCAAATAAACTGCTGACAGCTGCTGCGGTTGGCTTACCATGTTGCCAATCACCGCCTTCTACACCACTGCCCGCGATGTCCATGTGAACATACGGTAATGGGTGTGCTGATTCAGTGCCATGCTTATCTAAACCACCTACAATCGCTAAGAATGCCATTGGGAACTGGTGGCCACGTGCTGTCACTGCTGACGGTGCATTGTTACTCGAAAGTACATCATCGGCTAATGTACGAGGCTTAACAAAGTCGTAGTCTTCACGACGGCTGCGAGAGACCTCTGCGCCATCAGCCCATAAATCACCTAAATCAGCAATTTTACGTGAAACCTGCGCTTGACGAGCGGGTCCATTTTCAACATAAGCGCTGTAAGGACCCATCGCACGTGCTGCGTGACCTGTTAGCGTTGCAACAGTGAATAGCTCTGGATTTACTTCATTTAATGCGCGGTCTTTCATTTCACTGAGTAAATCACCCATTGCTAAACGCCCCTCTGCGTCGGTATTACCGATGCGTACACGAACGCCTTCACGGCACGTAATGATTTCGTCAGGCACGAAACAATCAGAACCAATTGAGTTTCGAACCACGGCTAAGTAAGCAATCACTTTGACACCTTTAGGTGCATAATCAGCCACTGACTTCATAAAACCAGCGACCGATGCTGCGCCACCTTTATCGCGGCTCATACCCGCCATAAAGCCACCCACTTTAAGGTCGGCACCACCGGTATCATAAACAAGCCCCTTACCAACGAACATTAACGTACGCTCAATGTCACCCTCAGGAACATATTCAAGCTTAACAACACGTGGATGATGACGCTCAACAGCGTATGATGCACGCGCTACAGTGCTCATCATTGGATAATCTTTATCGATAGTGTCGATATCTGAAATCACATCAACAGACACTTTACTGCCCGCAAATAACTCAACACAATAATCGGCAAAACGTGGCGGTGCCATGCGCTCAGGCTCTGTACCGCATAAGTCACGCGCAGCATATTGGCCTGCGGCAATTGCATTCAATGCTTTAACCATGGCCTCATCAGCACCCACTAAGCTAATTTGACTGATTGGCTCAATCGCTTGGCCATGAAACTCACGCGCTTCAAGTGGCTGCCATAATGCTTGGCAAGCGCCTAAAAAGGCAACTTCAAGTGCATGTTTGTAACGCGCATCGTGGTGTGCACTCGCAAGTAAAATAGCAGGCTTGGTGCTGCCCGAAGCTTTTGCTTCTAGCACGGCTAATTTAGCAGCATCAAAATAACGACGTACATCGTCATAATCGCGATTAAGCGGACCTGTAGGCGCTAAAATAACGCGCTTTGAGTCAATCACAAGTAATGTGACTTGCTTAGAGATACGTGCATCAATGGCTTGTTGAGCACTGATAGCGTGGCTTAAGCTTGCATCGGCTAAAGACGAAAAATTATCACCGATAATAATCAATGCATCGTGATCTGCATCAGCTAATTGAGAGGCGACAACTGCATGAGGGTATGCCATAAAAAAAGGTCCTGCTGTTAGAAACATAGGACCTTATTATCATTGATTTAACGCGCTATTGCCAGCCGTGCAAATGAGCGGCTGGCAAGCAAAGTTTACTGCTCTGACACAGATTGGTTGTCTTTGCGATGTTTCACAATGACAGACCATGCTTCTAGCATCACCAAGACACTGATCACCAGTACCAGTAAATCGAGCGTTACAAGTAACCAGTTGCCTTGTTGGTAATATTCACCTAGCTTAATCACACCCGCGAAGAATGCCATTACCAGTACAAAGCTCATCGGTATTAACGTGTACTTCGCAGGACGATTCGCTTTGATTAACATTACCGAAATAACCAGTAACGTTAAACTTGCAAGGATTTGGTTGGTAGAGCCAAACAGCGGCCAAATAATCATTCCGCCGCTGCCATCGGCACCACCTGCACCAAAGGCAAGTAGCAAGCAGCACAGTACAGCGACAAGCGTTGCGACAATCCCATTGCGAATAATACTGATATTATAAATATCACCCCACTCTTGAATAATGTAGCGTTGTAAACGAACGCCAGAGTCCATTGTCGTGCCTGCAAATAGCACCACCATTACCGCAAGTAAGGTCGACGCGACTTCTTGTGAAATACCCCAACCACTTTCGATTAAGTTTGCACCCCCATTGATAAAGGCACTCACGCTCCCCGCTCCTAAGTGGCTGTAAATTTCATGCCATTCTTCAGGTGATACAGCCAATGCGACACCACTTACCGCCACCAGCGTAATAAGTGCAAGCATGCCTTCACCCACAGCACCTAAATACCCAACAAAGCGACCGTCAGTTTCTTTGTTTAACTGTTTAGAGCTGGTACCCGATGACACGATTCCATGGAAACCCGATACCGCACCACAGGCTATGGTGACAAACAACAGCGGAATAATACTCGGCGTATCCACTGCCGTTTGTGTATTAAATGCAGGTGCGGTGATATCTGGCATTGAAATAAAGACCGCGCCATATAAAAGCACTAAACCAACCAGCAACTGCATACCATTAATAAAATCGCGAGGTTGTAATAACATCCACACAGGCAGTAAAGAAGCAATTGCAGCGTAGATGAACAAAATAATGATCCAGTTTGCGTTTGCACTTAAGCCAAACATCTCATCTGGCAACGCAATGGGCATACTACTGCCAAGATAAATGGTGTAATAAAGGATACCGACACCAATTAAACACAGAGGAATTAAAGAAACTTTACGGCGCAGTAACTGGCCTATAACAAGGGCCACAACAATGGCTGACCAAGCAGGAAAAACCGCATTTGGCTGGGATACAAATGATTTAGCAATAACAACCCCAAACACCGCATTCACCATCAGTAGCACTAAAAATACCACAATCATAAATAAAGCACGGGTACGCTTACCGATGACGCTTTCAGACAAAGCCCCCATCGATTTACCTTTGTTGCGAGCACTGGCCCAAAGAGCCCCCATATCATGGACGCCAGCAAAAAAGATTGTTCCAAATACGACCCATAACACGGCAGGCACCCAGCCCCAATAAACAGCAATAGCAGGACCGACTATCGGTGCCGCACCTGCTACAGACGTGAAATGGTGGCCCCACAACACGACCTTATTGGTGGGTACATAATCCACACCATCCTCAAGCTCATGAGCAGGTGTGACGAAGTTATCATCCATTTTAAAGATTTTTTCGGCGATGAATTTCGAATAAACAAACCATCCGAATAACATACCGACTATTCCGAGCAGCACGATCACGACCGATTGCATAGTCATCTCTCTTATGTAGTTATAATGTTGTCTAGAGGCCGTGAACACAAATGGTTCAACACCCCACACTGAACACTAACAAACTTTAAACAACCTAGGTGTTAACCTTTAGTCTAATATACTTAACTGAAAATGCTCGTGGGCTTCACTCTTTATTCCCACACCAATGCCCAAGAGTCTGACGGGTTTATTATTTCCGCGTTCATACGCTTTACTCATTAACTCTGTAAAAATGCTGTCATCTAACTGATGATGACTTTGGTCGGCACTGGTCACTGTGAAATTTGCGAACTTCACTTTAACTGATAATTTGTTGATTCTGTTACTCAGTTGCTGCCTTTCTAAACGGCGTACTAACTCTGTCATTAAACGGGGTAACTCAGATAAACACTCAGCTAAGCTATTTTTGTTGAATTCATAAGTGTGTTCCACACTCAGCGATTTACGTACGCGTTCCGTAGACACTTTACCTACGTATTCTCCTGCGCATTTTTGATAAAGCGAAACACCAAAGTTCCCCACGTGTTGCTGCATCCAATTAACCCCTTTTTCGCGAACATCAGCTCCCGTGTATAAGCCTTTAAGTTGCAATTTTTCAAGCGTCACCTTCCCTACACCTGGGATCTTGCCTAGCGGCAACTTGGCTAAAAAGCTATCCACTTGCTCAGGCAGTACCACGCACTGACCATTGGGTTTATTCTCATCACTGGCTATTTTGGCAATAAATTTAATCGGTGCGATACCCGCCGATGCAGTTAGGCCTGTTGTGGTAAAAATTTCTTGTCGAATTTGCTCAGCCATAAGAGTCGCACTGCCTCTGCATGCACTGCTTTGGGTAACATCTAAATAAGCTTCATCAAGCGATAAGGGTTCAATCAGGTCAGTGTATTTAGCGAAAATTTCACGGATTTGTTGAGAGACTTCTTTGTATACATGCATTCGTCCGGGCACAATGACTAAATCAGGACACAATTGTTTAGCATGGTAGTTAGACATAGCTGAACGAACGCCATATTGGCGCGCAATATAGTTGGCCGTAGAAAGCACACCACGGCGACTGTTCCCACCAATCGCAAGAGGCACACTGGCAAGTGCAGGATTGTCACGCATCTCTACTGCAGCAAAAAAGCAATCCATATCAATATGAATGAATTTTTTCATCAGGCATACAACAACTGTTCATTTACACAGTTATTATTATTTAATCTACCTGATAGTGCAAGCGAACATACTAAGAGGTTTGACGTGTTTGCTCGCGTGTTTTTTTGCGGCTAAACAGCCGTGCTCCAAATAACCAAAAGGCGGCTTCGAGTAAAAGTCCCAAGAAAATTAGTACGATAAACCCAGACATTGTGCCCATACTGTAGCACAGTAGAGCCAGAGCCAGTAAGATGAATAATACTGCCCACTTTATCATTTTCGCTGTTAGTTGCTGCATAACTAGGTCCTTCATGTGTGTTCGATTTACTCACACTTTACGTAAGCGTGAACTTATAAAGTTAGCACAATATACTTAGTTTTCTAATTTTCTTGAGCTAAAAGCAGCATGTTGCTAACCTAGCTTTTCTCACAATTAACCTGGATTTGCTATGCAATCGTTTATAGAACAACACCCTATCAGAACAAAAATTAATGTAGCATGGGGTGAAATGGACGCCCTTCAGCATGTGAATAATGTGGTCTATTTTCGTTACTTTGAAACCGCTCGTATCGACTTTTTTACACAATTAGGCTTTCTTAAAGATTTACAAGCAACAGGCGTGGGTCCGGTGATCAGCGAGAACAATGCTCGCTATAAACGCCCCGTGACGTTTCCAGATTCCGTGCATGTTGGTGTAACCATAAGTGACATTGAAAAAGACCGCTTTATGATGCACTACACCGTATTCAGTGAGAGCCAAAAGGCAGTAACCACTGTTGGCTCATCACACGTTGTCATGTTTAACTTTACAACGGGTAAAAAAGCAGATCTAAGCGATGAGCTTTTAGCTGCACTTAAAGCCCACTCTAACGATTAACAAGGAACTAATATGCTTTATAGCCCACTTGGCCGAAGTGGTATTGACGTCTCCCGTGTTTGCTTAGGAAGCATGACATGGGGTATGCAAAATAACCAAGCTGATGCCGATGAACAAATTGCCTATGCGTTAGATAAAGGCGTTAATTTTATCGACACGGCAGAAATGTATGCCGTACCGCCCTCGCCCGACACCTATGGTAAGACCGAAGAGATTATTGGTCATTGGCTTGCTCGTAATAAAGATAAACGTGAAAACCTCGTTATTGCGACTAAAATTGCCGGTAATGGTTTACCTTGGGTTCGTGAAGGCGAAGATATCACTCGTCAAGCGGTGGTTAACGCCGTTGATGCCTCATTAAAACGATTACAAACCGATGTTATCGACTTATATCAGCTTCATTGGCCTAACCGCACCTCGCCGCATTTTGGTAAACAATGGCCCGGCATGGTGCGTTTTTCAGATGCCGACACCGAGCAAAATATTGCAGGTATGCTCGATATTCTTGAAGGCCTGAATGACTGTGTTAAAGCTGGTAAAATTAAACACTGTGGTCTTTCTGATGATAGTCCATGGGGTATTAGCCAATACTTGCGTTTAAGTGAGCAACATAATTTGCCGCGCATGGTGTCTATTCAAAACGAATTTAGTCTACTGCATGCCAAAGACTGGCCTTACTTAATCGAGCAATGTATTCACGAAGATATTGCGTATTTACCTTGGTCACCCCTTGGTGGTGGTATGTTAAGTGGTAAATACCTTAATGGTGCGCGCCCTGAAGGTAGCCGCTGGACACTGGTACAACGCAATGGCCTATTTAGAGACACGCCTCAGTCGCAACAAGCTATCGCAGAGTATGTAGAGATAGCGAATGCCTTTAATCTAACCCCTTCACAACTTGCGCTTGCATGGTGTGATCAGGTCGATGGTGTCAGCTCAACCATCATCGGTGCCACGTCAATGTCGCAGTTAAAAGAAAATATTGATGCTTTCTCAGTGACGCTCACCGATGAGGCACTTGAAAAAATAGCACAGGTATTTAATCGCTACCCAATGCCATTTTAATGCTGTTAAAGCCTATCGTTTGATAGGCTTTAATCCCGCCAAAACCAATACTATATAACCATTTTTAATTGCTGTTTATTTTATTTTCAATACTTTGGTGTATAGTTAATCATCGTTATTGAGTTGTAAGGTAAACGATGAGAAAACATCTAAAAAAAGCATTCTATGTTATTTCTAGCTTATTACTTGGCTCGTATGTGCATGCTTCTGAACAACTATCAATTACATGGCTCGAAAACGATAGCGGGCCTTTTTATATCGAAAAAAATGAAACAACTCCTCACGCGGGTTTATGTAACGAAATAACCGATTTACTCATCACCGCCCTGCCACACATAAAACATACCAAGGTGACAATCCCACAAAAGCGAGCAAGTAAATATTTAGATGAAGGCCACATGGCTTGTTATGCGTGTATGATTCATCGTGAACAAAAAACACATCGGGTTACTTACTCTATTCCGACCACGGTTTACCCGCCGTTTACTGTCTTAAGTAATAGCGAACAAGCTGAAAAAATTTATAAAGCTCACGGTAATCCCGTGTCATTAATTTCGCTGTTAACGGATGCACACTTTATGTATGGTCAAAATGATGCACGCAAGTTTGGCAACACCCTGGATAACATTGCAAAAAACATTAAGCTTTATGACCATGCAGCACTGAGCAGCACTGGCAGCCAAGCAAGTTATGCACTACTCACGCAGCTTGAGCACGGCTATATTGACTACACCATTGATTACCCATTTGTGGCAGACTATTACAATAAAAAATACCAGCAAGATATAAAGAAACTCGCCATCGGTGACCCTGAACAGCATGTTGTGCTGGGTGCGATTGGCTGCTCAACCAGCGCCCCCAATAATTATGCACAACGCGTGTTAGTCGACATTAATAACGCGCTTAAAAACACCGTATTACCAAGTGAAAAATATCAACAAAACCAACGAGCTTGGTTAGAGGAAAGTTTTCCTGATTTTTTAAATTACTACCAACGATTTATCTTAGCGCCACTTAAATCGCCTGCCATTGATGGGTTAGAACTTGAGTAGAGCCATCTTTTAGCGCCACATTAAAAGTGGCACCTGAAATAACTTTACCCACTCCCTCAGGGGTGCCTGTCATAATGATGTCACCATCCTGTAAACTCATAAACTCATTGATCTCAGCTAAAATCTGCTGAGCAGTGTAGATCATCAACTGAGTGTCGCCAAGCTGGGCTAATTTACCATCAATGTGTAGACTAAATTGATACTGCCCTGACTCATTGACTGGCACAAACTCTGTAAAAAGTGCCGCTCCATCAAAGGCTTTAGCACGCTCCCAGGGTAAGCTTTTTTGTTTTAGCTGAGTTTGTAAATCGCGTTTGGTTAAGTCAAGTCCAAGGCCAACACCAGCAAGCTGTTTATTTTTAACTAAAAAACACAACTCTGCTTCGTAATGTAATTGCTCAGAACCGTGCTTAGCATAAAGCGACTGCGTTAATGCGCTGTTCGGTTTTACAAATAACACCATACTGGTCGGTGTTTCGTTATTGAGCTCTGCGATATGAGCGGCATAGTTTCGACCAACACACACCACTTTACTTGGTGTCACTATTTCGTTAACAAATTTGACTGAGTGCATTGTGGGTTCCTTATAATCTACAACACCTTTTGTACTATATTAACATTAATTGAATTATCTAATTTTACCTAAAACAGCTGCAAAACCCGTTAAAAAGCCAAAAAGTTACACTTAATTATTCCTTATAATAACATGAACATACATATTAATTGCCAACTAAAAAGTGATTTATATTGACCATTGTTTAACTTTCTAATAACTTATTGTAAGCGGTTACATTTATAAAAATCGGGTTCGGCGATTTTTTTTGCAATAGAATGTAAGCGCTTACATTTAGACAACAAACACGAAAAATAAAACCAAATCTGGAGATTTGCATGAACCACACACTATTCAAGAAAAAGCAGCTTGCCATTAGCCTTTCCATGGCAATGGGATTAAGCGCGCTAGTTCCTCACTCAGCTGCTGCCGAAGAACAATCCGAGAAAGCGAGTGATATTGAAGTAATACAAGTATCGGGGATCCGCGGTAGCCTTGTAAAATCAATGGATATCAAACGTCAATCTGCAGGTGTTGTTGATGCAATCACGTCAGAAGATATCGGTAAGTTTCCAGACACAAACTTAGCAGAATCTCTGCAACGTATTACAGGTGTGTCTATAGACCGCAGTAACGGTGAAGGCAGTAAAATCACTGTACGTGGCTTTGGCCCTGAGTTTAACTTAGTTACGTTAAACAACCGCCAAATGCCAACAACGGGCGGCCGCTCATTTGATTTTGGTGATATCGCGACTGAAAGCGTCAGCGGTGTTGAAGTCTACAAAACAGCTCGTTCAGACATACCTAGTGGTGGTATCGGTGCAACCGTTAATATCACTACAGCAAAACCATTATCGAACCCTGGCCTTAAGGCATCAATTGGTGCAAAAGCGGTTCATGATACATCAAACGAAACTGGCGATAATATTACACCTGAAGTTTCTGGCATTTACAGCAACACTTTCAATGATGACCGTTTTGGTGTTTTAATTTCAGGTTCAGTGCAAGAGCGTAACAACCGCGAGCAAGCAATGGCGGTTGATAACTGGATCCCGAATGTTGATATTTCGTCATCTCCAGATTTAGCATTAACAGACAACAATCAACGTGCCGATGGGGCAACATGGTATCCACAAAATGCCGGTTATGCCTTCTCGGACAACACACGTAAACGTACTAACGGTCAACTTGTATTGCAATACGCGCCAACAGACCGTATTACAGCAACTCTCGATTACACCTACTCAAAACTTGAATTTGAAAAAGACGGTCGTAGTTTCGGTGTGTGGTTCAATAATGGTGGTAACGTAAGTTCAGCGAACATCAACGAAAATGGCACTTACACAAAAGTTACTGAAATTGGTGGTGATTATTCGACAAACCTTAACCGTGGTGCCACAGAAAACGAAAACAAATCACTGGGTTTAAACATTGATTGGCAAGTAACTGATAACTTAAACATCGAGTTTGATGCTCACAACTCATCAGCAGAAAGTGCTGGGGTTGGTCTTGGCCATGATGCATTTATGATCATTGGTAATACATCGTGTTCATGGTGTGAAAACCCAACAGTGAATATTGATGAGAAAATGGCTGACTTCAGCCAAGGCGAAATCCCACTGATCGATATGACATTGACCAACGGTCAAGCAGAGCTATTACCAAGCGATATGGGAACCCTATTCGCTGGTGTTAATAAAGACACGAACACTAACGATCTAGACCAGTACCAGTTAAAAGGTACTTGGTACAATGAAAACACAGGCGCGCTTTCAAGCATTAACTTTGGTGTATCACATACAAAAGTTGATTTCCGTACTACCACGGCTTATTCAGGTCAGTTAGCGGCTGGTTGGTGGCTAAATTCTGCTGATTGGTATGATGACAGCATGTTTACGCGCGTTGACAGCTCTGGTTTACTTGATGGCTTCTCTGGTGGCGGTAGCGACAAGCTATTAAACTACTACTACGATGCTGACTTTGATGAAATCGTTGCAATCGCCGAAAGCATTGACTGTGACCACCCAGATGGCGGCATTGGTGCATGTAGTTGGCCAGCGGATGTAAATGGCAAGGTGCAAGCGGGTCCAATTGATGATGACCACCGTGTTAGCGAAGAAACGACGGCATTTTATGCACAAGCTAACTTCGAAACAGAATTCAACGGCATGCCAATTAACATTACCGCAGGCTTACGCTACGAATCGACAGATGTTACAGCAAACAGCCTAGAGCGCCCTGCTGTTGCAATGGAATGGGTAAACGGCAACGAATGGTCATACATTTATGCTGATGAGCGTACCTTCTCAAACGGTGAAGGCAGCACGAAAGAATTTTTACCAAATATCGATATGAACATCGAAGTGGTTGAAGATGTGATTGCTCGTTTCTCATATAGTCGTACCCTAGCTCGCCCACCTGTTGGCGCACTGCGTTCAACAACGTCTTTCTTGGGTAACCCCAAAGTGGGTCAACGTAAAGTTGCGGTAGGTAACCCGAACTTAAAACCTTATACAGCCGATAACATCGACTTATCACTTGAATACTACTACGGTGAAGGCAGCTATGTTTCTGCTGGTTACTACCGTAAGCAAGTTGATAACTTCTTGGTGAACATCACCACAGAAGAAACAATTGACGGCATCACAGACCCATTCATTGGTGACCGTGCTGAGCAAGCGCGTGAAGACCTAGCTGCGGCAGGTGAGCAACCGTCTGACCAAGCAATTCACGATAAAATCAACGAAAACCAAGGCACTGAAGAAGGCACACCGATTGTGGGCAATAGCACTGACCCACTGGCAAACTTCTTTGTATCTCGCGATAACAACGTTGAGACCGCTAACCTTTGGGGTTGGGAGCTTGCTGCACAGCACATGTTTGGTGAAACTGGATTTGGTATCGCAGCCAACGCAACGTTTGTATTTGGTGATGTTGAAGCAGACAGAGATGCTATCGGTTATCAATTTGCCTTACCAGGCTTAAGTGATTCAGCAAACTTCTCTGCTATTTATGATTTAAACGGCTTATCGGCGCGTATTTCATATAACTGGCGCGATGAATTCTTAACAGGCTTTGATCAACACTCATCACCTGTTTTTACTGAGTCTTATGGCCAGTGGGATATCAACGTGAACTACGCCGTGAACGAAAAGCTAACGGTGTTTGTTGAAGGTCTAAACCTGACAGATGAAACGCAACGTACCTACGTTCGTTACTCTGAGCAGCTGTTACGTGCAAACCAGTACGGTGCGCGCTACAACATCGGCTTCCGCTACTCGTTCTAGCATTTTGTTGTCAAAAAAGCCGCTCAACAGCGGCTTTTTTTTTCACAAATATGCTAGTTTGTCTTTATAGCGTTTAAGGTAGCTTTGAACATGCAACAGAATAATGTAAAAAAAGTGGTCATTTTAGGAGGGGGGAACTGCCGGTTGGTTAACCGCGGGTTTAATTGCCGCACAGCCACATTTAACCCATAACGCACAGATCACCCTCATTGAATCCCCTGATATTGCCACCATTGGTGTTGGTGAAGGTACCTGGCCGACAATGCGCCAAACACTGAAAACCATCGGCATTAGTGAAAGTGACTTTATTCAAACCTGCGATGCTTCATTTAAACAAGGTTCACGCTTTGATGGCTGGTGCGAAGATGATGGCAGCACCCATTATTACCACCCGTTTAGTTTGCCTGTTGCCTATCAGCAGCTAAACATTGCTCCCTATTGGTTCGCCAATAAAGAGGCCGTAAGTTTTAGCCATGCCGTCGCAAGTCAAACCTACTTATGCGATCACCACAAAGCCCCAAAAAACCACCTACACAGCGCCTACCAAGGCGAAGCAAACTATGGTTATCATTTAGATGCTGGAAAGTTTGCGATGTTATTGCAAACTCACTGCACCACTCAACTTAATGTCGAGCATATTGTAAGCCATGTTGAAAGCATTAATAACGATGATGAAGGCTACATCAGCTCATTAGAAACACGCGATCATGGAATAATTACCGGCGACTTGTTTATTGACTGCTCGGGGACACACGCAAAGCTCTTACATCAACATTACGGCGTTGAATTAATCGAGCAACAAGATGTGCTATTTAACGACCGCGCAGTGGCAGTGCAAGTACCTTATGCAAGCCCACAACAAGACATTTTGTCTTATACCAAGGCCACCGCTCAAGATGCGGGCTGGATTTGGGATATTGGCCTACAAAGTCGTCGTGGGCTTGGTATGGTTTACTCAAGTCGTTTTGCCAACAGTGATGATGCCAAACAAGCGCTTGGCCGCTACATTGAAAGCACCCAGCCAGGCACAGACCAAAGCCAATTAACATTTCGCGAGATTCGTTTTACACCCGGCTACAGGCGCACTTTTTGGCATAAAAACTGTTTAGCAATCGGAATGTCAGCAGGCTTTATTGAACCGCTAGAAGCCTCTGCACTCGTGATGGTGGAGCTTGGTCTTAATAATTTACTGGCTAATTTCCCCACACACCGTGCAGCGATGCCTACGCTTGCCAAACGCTTTGATGACCAATGCCATTATCGCTGGCAGCGCATAATCGAATTTTTAAAACTGCATTACGTGTTATCAAAACGGACCAGTCCATACTGGCAAGCACATAAAGAAGCCGCAAGTGTACCGGCGCAACTGCAAGAGAATTTAGCGCTGTGGCAGTATCAAAGTCCATGGCTCAACGATTTTGATCGTGCCCAAGAGGTATTCTCTGCGGCCAGTTATCAGTATGTGCTCTATGGCATGAAACAGCTGCCTAAATTTCCAAGCATGGCAATGCCTGCTGCAATTGTTGAGCACTTTACTGCTAATCAACAACATGCCAAACATGCTTTACAGCAGCTACCAACAAATCGTGAGCTGCTAAACCATATTCAGCAATTTGGTATTCAACCTATTTAATATCAGCATTAGGAGGCCCAATGGCCAATCACGTTTTACTTGATAATATTAGCCATAAAGACCTGAAAGTGATCACCGCACGCGGTGCCGACTGGGGCGATAAAATTAGCTGCGCCACTATTTTCCCAAGCGAGTTTGCAAAAGTACAAGCAAACCAACCTATCGTATTTCGTAAGCAACCACAAACAGGCCAGTTTGAAGCATTGGCATTATTTGGTTTTGAAAATGGTGAAAACCTACTGCTTGATGAAAAAGGCGAATTAAAACTAACTTACTTACCGCTTAGCATGCAGCGCCAACCGTTTTTAATAGGCCAACAGACGCAATATAACAATGGAATTCCTGAGCAATCATTAGTGGTGCATATTGATTTAGACAGCCCCCGTGTTAGTACAAGTCAGGGGGAAGCCATTTTCCTTGAGCATGGCGGTAACAGTGATTACTTAAATCACATTGCTCAAGTACTGAATACCCTGCATCAAGAGCATCAAACAATTAATGGTTTTTTTGAGCGCCTACTTGCCGCCAACCTGCTGGAAGCATTCAGTATCGAATATGCCCAAAAGAATGGCGAAAAAGTCACAGTGACAGGTTTTTATACCATTAATCAACACGCACTAAATGATTTAACACCGCAACAGTTAAAACAGTTGCAACAGCAAGGCGACTTAGAAGCCATTTATATGGTACTTGCATCAATGGAACAGATCCCACACTTACTGAATAAGAAGTGGGCGCAGCAGTAATGTTTAGCGCAGCGCCAATTAATGAGTGCAATGCCTCAGAGATTACCAACCTCAAAGCGTTTTTAGCCGACTTAACTGAGCCTTTGGTGATAAGAGAGCTGTGTGCTCACTGGCCTCAGGTTGCAGCAGCCAAAAAAGGCGAAAAACAGGCATTAAGCTACCTTTTAGAGCTGGCCAATAATGCGCCTGTTCGCAGTTTTAGTGCCGATGCTATGCATCAAGGCCGCTATTTTTATAATGCTGATTTATCGGGACTTAATTTTTCACAACACGCCGACTCACTTAAAAGCGTGCTAGACAAGTTAGTCGATAAATTAGCGCACACACAGGCTGACTCGTTGTATATGGGGTCAACCGCTGTGGAATACTGCGCGCCGGGCTTTAGCCTCGACAACCCATTAGAGGTGACCGATTATAACTGCCTAACAAGTCTCTGGGTGGGAAATCACAGTCATATTGCGGCTCATTACGACAATGCCGATAACTTGGCGTGTGTTGCTGCGGGTAAGCGCACCTTTACCCTACTGCCCACTGAGCAGGTAAATAATTTATATGTTGGGCCTCTTGAGTTTACACCCGCGGGTCAGGCTATTAGCTTAGTCGATTTTAATAACCCTGATTTCACGCGTTTTCCACGTTTCAAAGAGGCAGCAAAAAAGGCGCAAACAGCGACATTAACACCTGGGGATGCTATTTATATTCCTGCACTTTGGTGGCACCAAGTCAGTGCAACACAGCCATTTAATGTGTTAGTTAATTATTGGTGGCGACAAGCTCCGGAGTATTTGGCCAACCCCTTTGATGCTATGTTGCATAGCATGTTGGCGATAAAGGACTTACCAAAAGAGCATAAACAAAAATGGCAGCAATTGTTTAATCACTATGTATTTGCTGATGAGCTCGATTTAACCAGCCATATTGCACAGCCTGCACACGGTATTTTGGCTGATATTGATGAATTAACCGCAAGAAAAATAAGACAATTATTAC
The DNA here is from genome assembly GCF_053628915.1 of Pseudoalteromonas sp. MBR-15. NCBI lineage: Bacteria > Pseudomonadati > Pseudomonadota > Gammaproteobacteria > Alteromonadales > Pseudoalteromonadaceae > Pseudoalteromonas > Pseudoalteromonas sp. MBR-15. The sequence continues at coordinate 224,114 of NZ_JBRJHH010000006.1, read as the reverse complement.
TGCAAAAACTCAACCGATAGAATGAGCCAAAAGCCAGCAGATGCAACGAGTTCGGCGAAACACCTGCAGGCTCTTGGCTCATAATTCACTGACGTTTGCCTTTTATGTGCACTGCTGATGGCTGCACAGAAGCGCACCCCTTGCCCGTTTCACTGTTTTGACTACACTGAAAAACACGCACATAATCCACTAGCATTTGCTTTGGATAACCACTCATATCAACCCCTTTATCATTCACATTGGCGGGCCAATTACCCCCAACTGCAAAGTTGAGTAATAAATGAAAACGCTGATCAAAAGGGGCAAAACCGCTATTTTCTACAAATGAGCCATCGGCTTGCTGTGATGTTGAATACCACTGGTCGTGGCGAAACGTTGCATAGTGCACATTATCAACATACCAACGAATTTCATCTTGCTGCCATTCAAGCGCATAAACATGAAAATTATCAGCGGGGTTATCTGCATCACTAAAACGATAAGGCGTGCCACTGTAAACATTTTCAGGAGCAGGTCCACCGTAATGCAAGGTGCCATGCACGCGTGTTTCTAAGCTACCAGCTGGGGCTGTTTTATCATCAGTTTGAGTGTTTAAATTAACCGCTTCCATAATGTCAATTTCGCCTGATGACGCCCAGCGACCATAGTGCCAATCCGTAGGCAGCATCCAAATAGCAGGCCACGCCCCTTGTCCTGCTGGCAATTTAGCGCGAACTTCAAAGCGTCCATAACGCCAATCACCTAAGTGCTTAGTACGAAGCCGTGCCGATGTAAATGGCTGAGTAGCCACCAACGCTCTTTCAGCATCGCGAGTAACTTCATCTGCGTTATGTAAAGGCCCAGTGTATTGCTCTTTACGCGCAACAATATGCAACAAGCCAGATTCAACAAAGCTGTTTTCGCTTCGGGCGGTATAGCATTGCTGCTCATCATTACCACCACCACGGCAATTAACTTCGTGCTGCCACTTAGTTGGGTCAATGGTGTTTTGTTCAAACTCATCGTGCCAAACAAGCTGCCAGCCTTCACCTAGGCTGGCTTTAATGGGTTCTGCTGTTTGCTGACAGGCACTCAATGCGCCTGTTAGCAAAATAACAGCATAGGTTTTTACTGACATGAAATTGTTGAGTCCTGTGCGTGTGAACTGCTCACACTAAGTTTAGCAACAGATACATGCCACGCACCGTCAGTTGCAAGCTGCCATGGTGAGAATATTTGTCCAAGGTTAACGCCTTGCTCAACAAAACAGTTCAAATCAACCGTGAGTGTTTGCCACTCAGTCGTGCGTGTTAGCTGTTTGCTAATATCAAATTGACCGTCACAATTTTCACCACACTGCATCCCTAACATCAATGGTGCATCTGCTGCTTGGTCTATCTTAATTTGCATTTCAAGCTGACCCGCTTTTTCAACATATGAACGCAAATCTGACGGGAACGCAGCCATTAAACGTACCGCAGCAGGCTCTTTACCATTAAAGGTAATCGCACGCGCGTCTTCTTGTACGTCTTTATCAAAGGTTTTTACGCTTACCGCATTGAGTGATGCACGGCTACTTGTCATTGTTTGTTGCTCATTACCACTTTGCAGTTGCAATGACCAAGGGGCTTTTACTGCGCGTTCAAATAACACTAAATCTTCTAATTTAGTGGCCACGTCAGATACCTCGTTTAGTTCATCAGTTAAGGTATTGGCATCTTGGTAGGTTAAGCCAAAGCCATACGGCAGCAGAGGTGCGTAGTTTTTATCGCCACGATTATAATTTTCTACCGGATTATTTGGCCAAGAGAACGATAATTTCCCTTTAAAATCATGATTAATTGAACCGTCAGCCTGTTTAAAGATGACATCGCTAATGGCATCACCTTCACTGCCTACAAGCCAAGTTGCTACAAACGCATCACTGGCATTAAGCTCAGCATTCACCCACATTGGGCGACCACTAATAAACAGAGATACCACTGGAATTCCGGCTTGTTTCAGCTTTTTAAGTAAGGCTAAATCTGATTTATTACCACGCTGATATTCAAGGTTATCTAGGTCACCATTGCCTTCTGCATATGGTTGTTCACCAAACACTACAATGGCCACATCAGGTTTTGTTGTATATTCACCGTTTAAATCGTATTGAACCTGTCCACCGGCTTGCTCAACCGTGTGTTTAATACCATCGTAAATTGATGATCCACCCGGAAAATCACTGTTTTCATTACCAGTGCCTTGCCACGTAATTGTCCAGCCACCCGACTGCATACCAATGTTGTCAGCACCCAGACCCGCGACAAGTACATTTGCTTTAGGCGATAATGGCAACAGCTGTTGCTTATTCTTTAATAACACTAACGATTCACGCACCGCTTGCTTGGCAATTGCACGATGCTCTGCACTGCCAATGATGTCTGTTTTGCCTGAAAGCGGACGGTTTGCCGGGCTTGGTTTATCGAATAAACCGGCACGCATTTTAACGCGCAGAATACGCGTTACTGCATCATCAATTCGGCTTTGGGCAATGTCGCCACTGTTAACTTGTTTGATTAAATTTTCATACAATGGCTTCCACGCATCTGTTGGTACCATGTAAACATCAAGACCCGCATTCGCAGCTTGCGCACAATTACCATTTGTACAACCCGGGATTTGACCGTGACCATTCCAGTCTCCAACAACAAAGCCATCAAAGCCCATTTTACCTTTTAACACATCGGTAAGTAGGTACTTACTGCCGTGAATTTTCTCTCCATGCCAGCTATTAAACGACGCCATCACCGTTTGTGCGCCGGCACCTAGCCCACCAACGTAGCCTTGGGCATGAATATCAAATAACTCTTGCTCAGATGCCGTGTTATTACCTTGATCGTCACCCCCTTCAGTCCCTCCATCACCTAAAAAGTGCTTAACGGTACTGATCACGCGCTTATCCGATAAAAAGTCTTCATCAACTGCGCCTTGTAACCCTTTTACAATTGCTGCTGAGTAAGCTTTAACGATTTCAGGGTCTTCAGAATAGCCTTCATATGTACGTCCCCAGCGATCATCACGAACCACGGCAACGGTCGGTGCAAACACCCAGTCGATACCCGTTACCATCACTTCTTGTGCGGTTGCCGCTGCAATTTTCTCAATTAAGGCGGGGTTGTTTGTCGCCCCTAAGCCAATGTTGTGTGGGAATAAGGTCGCCCCAATTACGTTATTGTGACCATGCACAGCATCGGTGCCCCACATAGTAGGGATTTTGCTGCCATCAAGTGAATCGTCAATTGATGCTTGATACATTTTTTCAGCCAAGTCTATCCAATCAGCGGCGCTGGCATGTTTATCATTATTAGGGAATGCGCCTCCACCATTTAGGTAAGAACCAAACCCGTATTTACGCATATCTTCAACCGTGATATCTCGAATTTCAGGTTGAATCATCTGCGCCACTTTTTGCTCAAGCGTCATGTCTGCCAAAAGAGCTGCTATTTGCGCTTCCATTTCTGGGTCTGCGTTAATGCCCGTTTCGATACGAGGCCAGATTTCATTCTCAGCGTTCATTTTTGCCACCTTATCTTGCCCTGTACAGCCAAGAATGCTGATGCTGGCAATCATTATCGAACACAGCGTTAATGGTTTTTTTATTGTCATAGTCTGCACCTTTAAGAATGACGGTTCTGAGACACTACTTTTGAGCCAGAAAGCGCAAAGTAAGTAATATATAAATAACAAGCGATTGGCAGTAGTAACGCGAGCTGTACACCGATTGAATCAGCCAGCATACCTTGCATAAGCGGTATAATGGCGCCGCCAACAATCGCTAAACATAAAATACCTGACCCCTTTGAGGTGTATTTACCCAGACCATGCAGTGCCAAGCTAAAAATGGTTGGGAACATAATTGAATTACATAACCCAACCAGTAAAATCGCCCACATTGCAAGGCTGCCCTCGCCGGTCATTGCAACAATAATCAATACAACAGCCAGTAATCCATGACACGCAAGCACTTTACCTGCATTGAACTTTTGCATTACCAGCGCGCCGATAAAGCGGCCGATCATGGCGCCAGCAAAATAGTAGCTAATGTAATGAGCGGCTTCTTTATCAGTTAAGCCTGCAATGTTATCAAGGGTTAAAAAGCCGACTAAAAAGCTGCCAATGGCGACTTCAGCACCGACATAAACAAAAATACCCACAGCACCAAGAATCAAATGGCGATACTGCCAAACGCTGCCTAAATCAACAAAGTCTTCAAGGTCTTGATGCTCCGCTTCGTTATCAGCTTCTCTGCCTAACTTAGGTAATTTTAAGAATGCAAAAATGAGGGCAAGAACCAGCAAACTGGCAGACAACATTAAATAAGGAAACTTCACTTGTTCCGCAGTCGCATGACTCACTTCCGTTAAAATTAACCACCCACCGAAAATAGGTGCAACCGTGGTGCCTAGCGAGTTGAATGCCTGGGTCATTGTTAAACGTGAAGACGCGGTTTTTTGTGGTCCAAGTACACTGACATACGGATTAGCAGAGACTTGTAAAATAGTGATGCCTGATGCAAGCACAAACAAGGCAAGTAAAAACAACTCATACACATGTGCGACAGCCGCAGGGTAAAACAGTGCGCATCCAATTGCTGCTACAACCAGCCCTACAACAATACCAAACTGATAACCAATACGACTTACAAGCTTACCGGCGGGAATAGACATCACAAAGTACGCGCCAAAAAAGCAAAACTGAATCAGCATCGCTTGCGTGTAGTTAAGTGAAAACATGCCTTTTAGATACGGGATCAGAATGTCGTTTAAACACGTGATGAATCCCCACATAAAAAACAAAGTGGTTAATGATGCCAGTGCAAAAGTTTGCTTGGGCATCGCCACTTGACTTGATGTTGCCGCAACAGGCGTTGAAACATGAGCCATAATTTTATTCTCTAGTTATTTATATTTATCAGTTTGTTACAGCAAATATAGTGCTTTTTCATGGTTAAAGAAAAAACAAAAAAGTGTTGCAACATAAAATGTAAGCGCTTACATTTATAACATATAAATCATATTAAGCAATTTATTTGCAGAAAAACTGTAAGCGCTTACAACTGACTACTATGCTGTATGCCAGCCGCCTTACACAATCAATGCGAAGGAAGACTATCCACTGTGTTTAAAACTATTTCTCTTTTGCCCGACTCGTATTTACTCAAGCCCGAGTTTACCTTTGGTGTTGCTACTGCCTCATTTCAAATTGAAGGCGCACGGGATACACGCTTAGCCTGTATTTGGGACACTTTTTGCGAAAAACCTTCCGCCATTGCCGATAACAGTAACGGTGATATAGCGTGCGATCATGTTACACATTGGCGACACGATATTGAGATGATTGCTGATTTAGCCGTTGATGCCTATCGTTTATCTATTTCATGGCCTCGGGTAATCAACGAGGATGGCTCTGTAAACTCACAAGGCATGGCATTTTATACTGAGTTACTCAGCGCACTTAAAGCACGCAATATCAAAACATATGTCACCTTATACCACTGGGATTTACCCCAGCACCTTGAAGACAAAGGGGGCTGGCTGAATCGCGAAACAGCCTACAAGTTCCAAGACTATGCCGACAAAGTCAGTCGTCACTTAGGTGACTTGGTTGACTCTTTTGCCACGTTGAACGAACCGTTTTGTAGTGCGTATTTAGGCTACGAAATTGGTGTTCATGCTCCGGGCATAAAAAGCCAGCAAGCAGGTCGTCAAGCGGCTCATCATCTATTACTGGCTCATGGTTTGGCTATGCAAGTATTACGCAAAAACTGCCCTAATACCGAGGCAGGTATCGTATTAAACTTCAGTCCAACCTACCCACTGACAAAGAATGATTGCAACGCAGCAAAGCTTGCTGACCAATACCATAATCAGTGGTACATTAAAGCGGTTTTAGAGGGATGCTATCCCCCGCTTTTTGATGACTTAGCGGCGGATGTGAAACCCATTATCGAAGCCGATGATATGGCAATTATTAGTCAATCTGTCGACTTTATTGGCGTTAATTACTATACCCGCATACACTACAAAAACACGCCTGATGGCTGGTTTGAAGAAGCCCCGCTGACCGATGTGCGTGTCACCGATATGGGCTGGGAAGTTTACCCAGAAGGCCTGACTGAGCTGCTTGTTTCATTACATCAGCACTATAATTTACCCAAAATGTATATCACCGAAAATGGTGCAGCTATGGCTGATAGTTTAGTAGATGGTGAAGTATACGATATTGAACGCGTTGATTATTATCACACTCATTTAAATGCTGTGTGTAATGCAATTCGCCAAGGCGTTAATATTCAAGGCTATTTTGCATGGAGCTTAATGGATAACTTTGAATGGGCGTATGGTTATGAAAAACGTTTTGGGTTAGTTTATATCGACTATCAAAGCCAACAACGCATTTTAAAAGAAAGTGCAAAGCAGTATCGCGCACTGTTAAAGCAGCGAAAAAAATAATAACAAACGAGAACACACATGCTGACAACAAAAGAAAAGATAGCTTATGGCTTAGGAGATACAGCGAGTAACATTATCTTTCAAACGGTAATGTTATTTTTAACTTTTTTCTATACCGATATTTTTGGTATCTCGCCAGCAGTTGTCGGCACCCTGTTCTTAGTGGTAAGAGTCGTTGATGCGATTACCGATCCACTTATGGGCGCATTAACCGACTCGACACGCACTAAATATGGCAGTTACCGGCCTTATTTGCTGTGGCTGGCTGTGCCATTTGGGGTGATTAGTATGATCACCTTCACAACCCCCGATTTACCCGAGTCGGGCAAGGTCATTTATGCCTTTATCACCTACACACTCCTTATGCTTGTGTATACCGCTATCAATATCCCTTACTCTGCTTTAGGGGGCGTATTAAGCCCAGACCCTAAGCAACGCGTATCTATACAGTCTTATCGCTTTGTATTCGGTATGTTAGGAGGATTGATTGTCAGTGCCTGTACTTTACCGCTGGTAAATTGGTTAGGTAAAGGTGATAACGCCCTAGGTTATCAGCTTACTATGGCACTGATGAGTGGCTTGGGTGTGGTGTTATTTTTAATCTGTTTTCGCTTTACCAAAGAGCGTGTTATAGCCGAGCATAACAGCTCTCTGAGCTGGAAAAGCCGCATGAGCACCTTATTGCAAAACGGCCCGTTTAAGGTACTTTGTTTTGCCGCCGTTATGCTTTTAACCAGTATGGTACTTCGTACCACCTTGGCAATTTATTACGTCAAGTATGTTCTTGGCGAAGCTGAACTGGTCACTTACTTTATTACAATAGGCATGATAGGTAATATTTTAGGCTGTGCTTGTGCGCAACCACTCAGTAAACGTGTCGATAAAAAAACGGCCTATATTCGCTTACAATACATCTCGGCCATCATTAGTTGCGTGGCATTTTGGTTACCGAGCGAACAGTTAGCACTTGCCTTTATTATTTACTTTTTATGGTGCTTTTTCACCCAAATGGCCACCCCGTTACTGTGGGCCAAAATGGCCGACACGATTGACTATGGGCAATGGAAAACCGGTGAGCGATTAACCGGCCTAGTGTATGCCAGTGTGGTGTTTTTCATTAAGCTTGGCCTTGCTTTGGGTGGGGCTATTGCTGGCTGGTTACTCGCATTTTACGGTTACGAAGCAAACACAACGCTGAGTAATCAAACACTGTCGGGAATTTTGATTTCATTTACGCTATACCCTGCAATAGGCAGCGTGCTTGTCGCCTTAATCATGAAAAGGTATATTCTCGATAATAAAACAGTTGAGCAGATCAGTGCTGACTTGTCACTGAAAAATCATCCATAATTTGGGTTTTAAAAAGGAATAACATGGCCACCATTTACGAGGTGTCGAAACTAGCGGGTGTATCACTTGCGACTGTTTCAAGAGTAATGAATAACAACGCTAATGTTAGTGATGCCACTCGCAAAAAAGTCACCGCAGCGATGGATGAACTTGGTTATAGACCTAACTCAATCGCTCAATCATTAGCGTCGAATTGCTCAAACAGTGTTGGCCTTTTGGTATCTGAATTACATGGTCCCTTTTATGGACCGATGATGAGCGGTATAGAAAATACATTTCGCAATCAAAAAAAGCACTTAATTATCGCCGCAGGCCACAGTAATGAAGAGCGTGAAAAACAAGGCATTGAATTCCTTATTAGCCGTAATTGTGACGGGCTTATTTTACATGTTGAAGCCGTAAGTGATGACTACCTTATAAAACTCAGTAAAAGCCAAGTACCCTTTGTGCTAATCAATCGCTTTATTAGTGAATTAAGCGATCGGTGCATTATTTTAAACAACATTAAAGGTGGCTACCTTGCAACGAAACATGTGCTTGAACAAGGCCATAAACAGATTGCATATATTAGTGGTCCACTTTGGAAAAAAGACGCGCAAGACCGTCTTGAAGGCCATAAAAAAGCACTCGCAGAGTATGGGTTACCCTTTGATGAACAATTACTTTATCAAGGTGACTTTATGGAAGCCAGCGGGTTTACAGGCCTAAAAACGCTTTATCAACACGCTAAGCCGTTTAGTGCGGTTATTTGTGCCAACGACGAGATGGCAACCGGTGCTATGGCGAGCGCCAGAGAGCTCGGTCTCACACTCCCTGATCAACTTTCTATAATGGGTTACGATAATGTGTTTTTTACACGCCATGTTTACCCCCCTCTCAGTACCATAAACTACCCTATTAACGAAATGGGCAAAATGGCGGCAGATTGGGTGTTGAGCCACGTTTATCAAAAGCAAACGGCTCCTTTGCAAACTGTATTTGAACCTGAGCTGGTTGTAAGGCAGTCGATAACCACTAACCCTCAATAAGCTGGGTTAACAAGCCTAAGTTAATCGGCTTTAACAGCACTTGATCAATATCTAACTGTTCAATTTTTTCTGGTTCTGGCTCAGCCCCACTGACAATAACTAACGTTAAGCTGGGGTAAAGCTGTTTAACTTCGCGTGCTAAATCAAGTCCTTCACCATCAGGTAGGTGCATATCAAGTAACACTTTATCGAAGTGTTGGTCCGTGTGTAAGGTTTGTAGGCACGCCTTATAACTGGCTGCAATCACCGTTTCGACACCCAAGCTTTCTAACAATAGCTGCGTAATTTGCGCGGCATCACTATCATCTTCCACCAGCAAGTAGCGTGTACTTTGTTGTGTTATGGCGGGGCAATCATCACGTGCCACGACGGGGTCGGTTTTTCCTTGGCAAATATAATGGTTAAGCACATGGTAAAGTAGACCTGAATCAAGGGGTTTCGCTATCATGTCATTAAAGCCAAGCGCGGTAAGTTCGCTTTTAACGCCTTTCATTGTGGCGGCCGTTAACGCAATAATAGGACCTTGGTAACCCATTTTTCTGAGCTCTATGGTTGCTTCTTTGCCGCCCATAACAGGCATGTGCAAATCGATAAAAACAATATCAAACGTCTTACCATTTTTTTCAGCAGCGGCCACTTTTTCAATCGCTTGTTTGCCGTTTTCAGCGTATTCAACATCAGCCCCGGTGCTGGCGATCATATGGCCCACTAAAATACGCAAATCTTTTAAATCATCTACAACTAACACACGGCCATGGGTGGTCAAGGTCGTTAACTTTTGTTGGTAATCTGGATTCGAATCAAAGCGAAGTCGTTGGCGTTCAACATCGCGAATATTGCCAGGGTAAATCGACAAGGTGAATTCAGACCCGACTCCCTGAGTTGACTCCAAACTGATTGACCCCTGCATACGCGTTAACAGCTCAGAACAAATAGCAAGGCCAAGGCCTGCTCCGCCCACATCGCGTGATTCAACATCGGCAATTTGTTCAAACGGTTTAAAGATAATAGCTTGCTTTTCTGGTGCAATACCCAGCCCTGTATCTTTAATACTAAAAAACAGCATTTCGCGCTCATTAACCCACGCAGTCCATGCGCGCACGACAATTTCACCGTGGTTCGTAAACTTAATCGCGTTATTAATAATATTAATTAAAATCTGTCGTAAGCGCGTGGCGTCTGAATTAATGATTAAAGGCAGGGCTTGCTGCGACTCAAATCGCAATGATAACCCCTTATCAATCGCAGATACCCGCATCAGCGTGTACACATCAGCCATCAAGCTATCTAGGTTTACATCACTGCAGTTCAACTCAAGTTTATCTGCAGCAATTTTAGACAAATCAAGTACATCGTTTAACAAACTCAAAAGGTGTTTACCGTTTCTGTAAATTACCCCGAGCTCATTCTGCGCATGCTGGTTTTTTTCACTTTGCATTAATAGCTCAGTGTAGCCAAGAATTGACGACAAAGGGGTGCGTAACTCATGACTTAAGTGCGCTAAAAAACGGTCTTTCGAGCGGTTTTCAGCTTCGGCTTTTAAACGCTCAACACGTTCATCTTCGACTTCTCGTCGCGCTAGTGCGTAACGTATCGCGCGCGCAAAACGCCCTGAGCTCATTTCGCTTTTAACTAAGTAGTCAACAGCTCCCGCATCGAGCGCTGCGGAATCAAGCATTTCGTCAGACTGCCCCGTAAGCATGATTATCGGGCCGCGAAAACCATTCGCAACAGCCCGTTTTAGCACTTCTAATCCGTCCGATGCCCCTAAGCGATAATCTAACAAACAAATATCATGTTTGTTCTCACTCAGTACACCAATCGCCTGCTCAGGGCAGCTTAACCATTCAACATCAAATGTATGGGAACCCAGTTGCTCTAAGTAATCACAGGTCAGAATATAATCATCTTCATCGTCTTCTACTAACAGTAATCGGGTTACCTTATCTAACATTGCTTATCCTTTAATCATTATTTGATGGCGGTAGTTCAACAAACTCGACCCAGTATTTTCCTAAGGTTTTCATGAGCTCGACTAATCCATCAAAAGTAACCGGTTTGGTGATATAAGAGGCTGCACCTAAGTCGTAGCCTTTGATCATATCTTCCTCTTGCTTTGATGTAGTAAGAATAACAACCGGAATCCCTTTTAAATTAGGGTTAGACTTAATCGCTTGTAACGCTTCACGTCCATCCATGCGAGGCATATTTAAATCAAGCAATATGAGCCCTGGACGCGGCGAGTTTTCTTTCTCACTGAACTTGCCTTTTCGTTCAAGGTATTCAAGTAGCTCAACACCATCTTCAACAAAAAACAGCTCATTAAGTACGCGACTTTCAGCTAAAGCGTCTTGGGTTAATAAACGATCGTCTTCATCGTCATCTGCCATTAAAATGGTTATGGGTTTTACTTTATTAAGTGGCATCTAAGCCTCTCCTTGCAATGTGAAAAGTGATGTTTCCACAGGTAGTTTAATAGTGAAGCTTGCACCCTCACCCACTTGACTGGTTGCTGTAATTTCACCACCGTGGCGTTCTACGATTCGTCGGCATACAGACAAGCCAATTCCAGTGCCTTTGTATTGCGAACGACCATGAAGGCGCTGAAATGGAACAAATATTTTTTCTAGGTACTCTTCAGAGAAGCCAATACCGTTATCTGAAATAGTAATAATTTCCCACGCAACATCGCTGTTGTGTGCAGGGCTAAACTCTTCAGTCCGTTGATAGGAAATGGTAATGATAGGTGGCACATTTTCACGTCTAAATTTAACGGCATTAGAAAGAATATTTAAAAACAGTTGCAGCATCTGACTCGGATCAGCTTGAATATGCGGTAACGTATCTAAGTTTACCGTTGCCTCTGATTCTTTAATGGCAATCTCAAGGTCATCTAACACTTCATGAACGACCTCGTTAAGGTCTGTATCAATAAAGTCTTTGCCACGAGTTGTAACTCGCGAAAACTCTAATAAGTCATTAATCAAATTAGACATGCGCTGCGCCGCATTTTTCATACGATTAATATAATCGAGGCCTTTTTCACCCAAATCGTCTTTGAACATACTTTCGAGCCGATCACTAAACGCCTGAATTTTCCTCAGAGGCTCTTGTAAATCATGGCTGGCGACAAACGCAAACTCTTCTAGCTCTCGGTTAGAGCGACTTAATTCGTCTGAATAAATGGTTAACTCTTGGGTACGCTCTGATACTTTAGCAGCCAATGTTTCATTTTGCATTTCTAAATCTGCACGGTATTTTGCTGCATTAAGTGAGTTGATCCGCGTCAAAATAAACATGCCAATGATCAATAGCGTACTGGTCACCGCTGTGATCGCAAAAGTCAGTTTCGCGTCGTTTTTGATTTGCGATAATTTAGCAAACTGTTCGACTTTAAAATTAAGTTCGCGCATATGAATTTCATCAACAGCAGCGCGAATGTCTTTGTAAAGTTCGCGCCCTTTATCTGTTAAAAGCAAACGCCGAGCTTTCACATTTTTATCGGCCAAAGCAAGATCCGTAATTTGGCTCATTATTGCGATTTTGTCATTCACTAAAAAAATAAACCGCGCAATACGCTCAGCCTGACCGGGTATCTCAGAATGTAAACTTTTAACCAGCATAATTTGCGCTTGCATAGACGCAATCGCATCATTGTATGGCAGCAAATAATCTTCACGGTCTGTCAGTAAGTAACCTCGTTGACCCGACTCAGCTTGCACCACCGATAAATGTAATCGTTCAATGGCAGTATTTAGCGAATTGGTGTTATCAAGACTATTTTGTGTCTCTGTCAGTGAGCGAATCGTGTTTACTGCCAAAATGGCATTGGCTATCACAATACACAGAACAATCGCTATAAAGCCTGCCCAATTTAATGTGATTTTTCCCTTTTGTTTATGCATTTTCTTCCCAATGGCTTATTCGTTAATCGCTGGTATGCGTATCACTAATTTGCTGAAGTTGCTCACTACATTGCTGGCAATTGGCGATAATCTTATCAAGCGCGGCCAATGCTTTTTCTTTAGGCATATCGTTTTCTAATACGAGCTTAACTAACTCTGCATTCATTGAAATACGGTTAAGTGGTGCGCGAGCATCGTGTACCAACTGACGTAAAGACTCGTGATTATTCATTTTTTATCCTTTTTTTATTTGTATTCTCCGATGCCGCCATAAGCATTTAAACGGTTATAGAGTGTTTTAGTACTGATCCCCAGCATTTGTGCTGCGATGGTTTTATTACCTTGTACTTTATCCAAGGTTGCGTGGATCAGCTCTTTTTCGACTTCTTCTATGGTTTGTCCAGCCATAACCTGGCTGGTCTGTGTTTCTTTATTGACGCGAGAAAATGGTGATTCGAGCGATTCAGGTAAAGTAATAGCACTGCCTTTAGGGTCGCTCATTATAAAAGCACGGTGAATAGCATGGCGAAGCTCTCGCACATTACCGGGCCAATCATGACTTTCAAGTTCTTTTAGCTGACTTGCTTGCCATTTAAAGTCTGTGCCATTTTCTTCGTTTAGTTGCTCTAAAAATGCGTTCGCAAGTAGCGGGATATCTTCTTTACGCTCACGTAGCGCAGGAATATCAATCGGAAAAACAGCTAAGCGAAAATAGATATCTTCACGGATCACGTTGTTCTGCGCAAGGTCATCCAAGGTCCTGTTGGTTGCTGAAATAACACGGCAGTTCACCGCTTGCTCTTTTGTCCCCCCGACACGGGTCACTCGTTTATTTTCGAGGACACGCAATAAATTTGGTTGCATATCAATGGGCATTTCGGTGACTTCGTCTAAAAATAACGTACCACCAGCAGCTTGCTCAAACACCCCTTCTTTGCGCGCAACAGCCCCTGTGAAAGCGCCTTTTTCGTGGCCAAATAATTCGCTGCCAATCAACTCTTTAGAAAATGCACCGCAGTTTGTGGCAACAAGTGGGCCATCGCAGGCTGTCGCATTGTGAATCGCTTGTGCGACGACTTCTTTACCGGCACCACTTTCCCCCATGAGCATGACATTGGCAGAGGTTGCTGCGACACGTTCAATCATGGTGTAAAGCTTATGCATAACATCAGATTCACCAATGAGCGTGCCAAAATGACGTTTAATACTCGGTGCTGACTTTTTCTTTGTATTTGCTTTTTTAGGGTTGAGAACCCTTTCGATGTCTTCGCGCTGAAGGGGTTTAACTAAGTGCCCTACATTCGCCTCACACATTTCTGCTAATTTCCCCTTCACCGAAGGGTGGCCAGAAATGAGAGTCACTCGCGGGGATTGACCAATTTTTTTAAGGTGTTCAAGTAGGTGCAGACCACTGCCATCTGGTAACATAAAATCTAAAAAGACGTGGTCGAATGTATTGTTTTCGAACCATTGCTCTGCTTCTGCAAGGTTTGCAGCTGTATTTATATTATGCCCGAGGAATTCTACAATGTGACACACGACATCACTAAACTCACTGTCATCATCAACTAAAAGCACATTTAACATATTCTTTCCCTAAGCCTTTTTTTACCATTCTACGCACAGTTTTTCCGAAAATAAAACAACGAGCGTTAGGTAGCTAAGTTGTTATTAATTACAACTATATTATCGCATTAAGTTTCAATTTGGGGTAATTATAATGAATTAAATATTCATAACACGTTATCATAACTCACCAAATATTAAGCTAAGCTGTACTTTAGCGAAGTTGCTACGTTGTAATTACATGAAATTATTAAGAAAAGTTATTCATCCAAGCCTCAGTAATGATTATGGTTCGGTATTTATTCGCAACACCGCGCGTGCAATCGTGCTAAAAGGTGAACACATACTGCTTTTATACACCGCACGCTATGATGACTATAGTCTACCGGGTGGTGGAGTCGATAACGGTGAAAGTATTGAACAAGGCCTGTACAGAGAGCTTTCAGAAGAAACCGGTGCACAACAGGTAAACATAACGCACCCACTAGGCTTATACGAAGAAATTAGGCCGTGGTATAAAGATGATTTTGATTGTGTGCATATTAAATCTTACTGCTACTTTTGCGAAATCAACGGTGAGCTAGCCGCGCCCAAAATGGAGCACTACGAAGTACAAAATGGCATGCAACCAAAGTGGATTAATATTTATGACGCCATCGCTCATAACGAGACCACCTTGGCTATGAGCGAAAAACAAGGTTTATCTATTCAACGGGAAACCTACTTACTCAAGCTGATTGCTAACACGCTTTGAGGGTTTTTCGATGGAAAGCACGGTATGCTTATAATGCCGTGCTAATACCTTACTGAAACTCATACAGCTTTAGGCGGCGCATAATAGCGCCATATTCCGACTAAATTACTCAATAAAAATACCGTTTCCATCACCACTGCGACTGGCGAAAACAAGAGCGCGTTATGTGTTATCCAACATAGCGTACCTACCACCATCATCAGCCGTAATGATAAGTCTTTACTTTGGAACGAAGCATAAGTCTGAATTAAGGTTGCGGCGAGGGCTATAACACTCACCCAGTTATACCAAGTCAGGCTTACAGCAGCCATACTCAGCAACATGAAAATAACCATCATCCTGGTTTTACGGGCAAAAATACAATATACGTAGCGCACTGCGGCTATGAGCATTAAGCTTGCGGCACTTAAGTTATCAAGTAGCAAAAAGTGCACAGAAGTGAGCAACACAGAACTAAACAAACAGGCTAAAATAAACTGCCTTTGCTTAAATTGAAATGACGCTAAATCGAGTAATGTGGCAATAGCGACCAAGCATTGCGATAAAATAAACATACCAACTCCTGAAAAATCAGCAGTGTAATGTTCCTTAAAATCGCGCACATTAACTTAAGTTAAGACGCCCTCTAATTCGCGATAATGAAATAGC
Source organism: Pseudoalteromonas sp. MBR-15 (assembly GCF_053628915.1). Lineage (NCBI taxonomy): Bacteria > Pseudomonadati > Pseudomonadota > Gammaproteobacteria > Alteromonadales > Pseudoalteromonadaceae > Pseudoalteromonas > Pseudoalteromonas sp. MBR-15. Next base: position 208,393 of record NZ_JBRJHH010000006.1, on the reverse strand, counting down.
TGAAATACCTAAATACATTGCGACCTCATTTAAACTCAATTGTGCGAGCCAATGCGGTTTGTTATCCAGCAAATATTTATACCTTTGCTCTGGCGTATTCAGTAATAAAAAGGCTTCTTTTGCCTCTTTAAATAATAGCTGTTGAGTGATTAATTTATGCTTCATTGCTTGCCAATCTGGGTTATCAAATAAAGTAAGTGGCACTTTGATAAGCTCAGCGTCCCGCATTACTTTAAGTTGGTAAAACGCATTAGTTTCGGTTAGCCAGTTGCCATAAAGCAGTGCAAACTCATCCTGAAAGTAAAACTCTTTGCACTTTTGAGCGCCCTGCTCTGATACATGTAATGCACCAAGTACTCCAGATACAATTAAATACCCCGCTTGTTGTTGCTCACCTTGCTGTAGCAGCACATGCTCTTTAGCGTACCGCTTGAGTGCAATCATGCCCGCAAGCTTATTACGAAACTCATTAGCAAGGTAATGGTAACTATCACCCAAGGGCAGTAACTGAGTATCCGTCAAGATTGCCACCCTTGCATTAATAGCGCGGTTATTTGTTTGGCGTTAATGCCTTCTCTGGCTTTGAAATGCTCACCACACCACAGCGGTGAAAAACCACTGCTTCCTTGTGCTTCTGCTTTTAAGCGCAAGGCTGTTAAGGCTATCGAGGCATAAGGAAAAGCAGGCGCTTGCGTTGGCATTGCGCCAAGCTCTTGCATAATTCTGTTTCGTATCCCGCGCGCAGGACGACCCGAGAAAAGAGTGGTGAGCTCAGTATTATTTGGCGCTGTCGTTTTTAATGCTTCACGGTGTAATGCGCTTGTCGTTGCTTCTTCACATAACAAGTAGGCACTGCCAACTTGTACTGCCGCCACGTTGAGCTCTTTAAACATTTTTACCTGTTCTGGCGTACTAATGCCCCCAGCCGCAATTATCGGTATATCCAAACATAAACAATCATGAACGAGCTGTTCTGTGCTGGGTTGTGACGATAAATCCATCGATAGAAAGCATCCTCGGTGTCCACCCGCTTCTTTGCCCTGTGCAATGATTGCATCAACACCACGCTCTTTTAACCAACGAGCTTCGTCTAAAGTCGTTGCTGATGACAAAACCTTGCCACCCCATGCTTTGATTTGCGCGATAATTTCTTGATTAGGTAAGCCAAAATGAAAACTAACCACGGGAGGTTTATAAGTCGCAATTGTATCAATTACCTGTTGATCAACGGGCTGTCGTGAGGCTTTGCGACTGAATTGCGATGCATCTATTTCAAACTCAGCAAAATATGGGCTTAATAGTTCATGCCACTGCTGTTGTTCAGCTTCGCTGTACGGGCTGACTTGATGACAAAAGAAGTTTAAATTATATGGCTTATTAGTATGGTGCGTTAAATAGTCTAACTCGTTAATCAGTTGCTCTTTCGAGAGCATGGCACAAGGTAACGACCCCAAACCTCCCGCTTCACACACCGCAACCGCCAGTTGTGCATTTTGCACCCCTGCCATGGGCGCTTGGATAATCGCAAGCTCTGTATTAAACAATGTATTACTCATAGCCTATCCTTGTAAGTTTTGCAGCCTCTTGCAGTTTTTACATATTTCCACACACACAGAAACCAGATAAAAACAAATAAAATCTAATAAAAACAAAAACCTAAAAACATTTAAAAAGCTGGTGTTAGCTTTGCACAAGGTCATGTACATTTTGTAAGGAGATAATGATGACTGATACAGTAACTACAATCAATCCAACAAACGAGCAAACTTTAAATACCTACACTCTCTTGTCTTTACAAGAAGCTAAGGCTGAAATAGATAAATGCCATAAAACCTTTTTATCATGGCGCGAGACATCTTTATTAGAGCGAGCTAAATACCTTAATCAACTTGCAAAATTGATTGACGATAATAAGCATGAATTAGCACAGTTAATGACTGACGAAATGGGCAAGCTTTATCAACAAGGCCTACAAGAAACGGAACTTTGTGCTGCTATATGTCGCTACACAGCCGACCAAGGCCCTGAGGTCCTCGCCGAAGAAAAACGCGATATGCAAGGTGGCCGCGCCATCATTAGCTACCAACCTATCGGTGTTATCTTAGGTATTCAACCTTGGAACTTCCCTCTTTATCAGGTTATTCGTTATGCCTGTGCTAATGTTATGGCTGGTAACACGACCGTGCTAAAACACGCCGGTAACGTATTTGGAATGGCTGAAAAAATTGAGCAGTTATTTAACGAAGCTGGTTTTCCAACCCATTGCTTTAAAAACTTATTAATCGACGGTAAAACAGCCAGCGAATTAATTGAGCATACCGCTATTCGCGGGGTCACATTTACTGGCAGTGACAGCACGGGTAAAAAAGTGGCAGAGCGTGCCGGTAAGCATGTCAAGAAAACCGTGCTTGAGCTTGGCAGTAATGATGCTTACGTTGTCCTTGATGATGCCGACCTTAATACCGCCATTGAAGCATGTACCCAAGGTCGTCTTATCAATAATGGCCAAACATGTGTCGCGGCGAAACGCTTTGTGGTGGTTGACGCAGTATATAATGACTTTAAAGCACGTATTAAAGAACAGTTTGAGCAAGTAAAACTGGGTGACCCTAATGATAAAAACACAGGGCTTGGGCCAATGGCACGTGAAGATTTACGCGCACAGCTTCACCAACAAGTACGTGACTCTATTGATGCTGGAGCGAAGGCGATTGTCGGTGGCAGCATGCCAACAGGCACTGGTTTTTACTACCCAGCGACCTTACTTGAAAATGTAAAACCAGGAATGCCAGCCTACGATGATGAGCTATTTGGCCCCGTGGCCTCTCTGATCCGCGCCAAAGATAATGACGACGCGATGCGTATAGCCAACGACTCGCGTTATGGATTAGGAGGAGGTATTTTTTCTAGCAACGAGAAACAGGCTGTTGAACTGGCTAGGCTGCATTTTGATACAGGAATGGTAAATATAAATGGCTATGGACTCGCTCAGCCAAACTTGCCGTTTGGTGGAGTGAAAGACAGTGGCTATGGCCGAGAGCATGGTGGTTTTGGCTTACGCGAATTTGTAAATATTAAAACCATTATGATCAACCAATAATACACACTGAAAGGGCTCATTGAGCCCTTTCTCATTCATCAAAGGTCGGAACTTGCTGCTTAGATGCCATAGGCATTTTTAACTCTTTAATCGCCTTATCTTTATCAATATCTTCATGTTGTTTTTGATTTGAAGCAGCGGGGTCATAAGTCAATTCGGTTAATAGTGCAAAATGATCAGAGCCATACTTAGCAAGGCGTTCAATTCGTTTTACACTGAACTCATCACTGTGGAATAAATGATCAAGCGGCCAACGCATAAAAAAGTAACCCGCATGAAATGTATTAAAAAAGCCGCGTCCTTTACGCGGGTCTAACAACTTAGAAACTCGCATAAACAAACGCGTGCTCCGTGACCAAGCAACATCATTCAGATCGCCTGCAACGATGCAAGGGCGCGTTCTATTTTTAAGGGCTTTGGCCAGAATAATAAGCTCGGTATCACGAGGACGCGAGGTGTCTTTTTCGGTGGGACTTGGAGGAGCTGGGTGAATAAAGTGCGCCTCGACTTCTGTGTTATTGGCATCTTCAAATACGATATGAATCGAAGGAATATCCGCTTCGATTAATTCACATACCTGTTGGTGTTTAATTTCAAACTTACTGTATAAATGCATACCGTAACGATTATCTTTAGGGCAATAGATACGATATGGGTAATCTGCTTCTAGACAACTGAGCTGCTGTTGCCACGTTTCATTAGATTCAAGCGTGATGAGTAAATCTGGTTGGTGGTTTTTTACCAATTTAATAAGTTTGCCGTAGTGCGTATTCGACATCAGTACATTCGCAGACATTATGCGAATACTGTGAGCATCATCTTTACTACTTGAGACAACTTCTTTCTTAGCGAACCATGTGTAGGGGTAAATCCAGTTCGCTTGCAGTAGCAAAACCACAAAGCTTATAACAATACAACCGAGTAAATAATGGCTGTTGGAGAGGTAAAATAACACGCTTGCTCCCAGCAAACATGCAACTGCAAGATACGCTACTTGCAGCCGCACAAAATCACAACTTCGAATTAAATAATGCTGGGAGTACGAAAATGGCAATAGTGAGACAATAAGCAAAAGTACAGACAGTACACTCAATGCATGGCTCATATAACTCATTGGCACAATTTATCGGCTCAGAATCGAGACTATTTCGCGGGTATCCTCTACCAAACGAACAATGGTGCCATCAACCTGAATTGAAATTAACCCGTCGTTATTACGCGATTTAATCACCTTACCTCGACGATAAATATCGCGGTCAAGTATGTCACCTTTTCGGTATTTCTTTTGCCAACCAGGCGGAAGATCTCCACCATTTTCAAGTTTTTTCTCTAGACCAGGCGGTAAGCTTTTTCCTTTGTCTTTGTCCTTATCTTTGTCCTTTGCTAAAGCGCCTGTCGCAACAATACTAAGCCCTAAAACAGCCACTGTTAAAAATGTTTTCATACGAACTCTCCTTTTTATGTATTCTACTAAGCGTAGCAACTATTTCTGAACTGGGAATGAAAGAGTATAAAAAAGCCGCAAAGCGGCTTTAAACAGGATTAACGATGACGCGACACGATGGATAAAATTTCTCGTGTGTCATGTACTAAGTGTATTAAGCGGTCATCAATTTCAATGGCAATAATGCCATTTCTATCGCGACGCTTTATTACTCGGCCGTGGCGATAAATATCTCTGTCGAGAATATCACCATGATGATAGCGTTTGTACCAACCTGGCGGTAATCCACCGCCATAACCTACTTTTTTGTATAAACCGGGTGGTAAATCACGGTAGCTATAGCGGTCATACCTATCGTGATGACAATCACGGTCATGGCGATGATGCTTATGATGCTTTTTATGTTTATGGTGCTTTTTACGTTCGTGTTTGTACTCGTATCTGTCATGGTCACGATCATGTTTAGCACTCGCTTCTATAGGCACCAAACTCAAACCTAGCACGGCTAACGAGATAGTAATTATTTTATTCATAATAGAGACCCTCTGCATTTGCTCTTGTTGAAAAGCCTATCAAGCAAGCCTGAATCATAGATGAAGGGTTACAATTAAAAATAACAAGCTCATAAATAACAATACGTTATAAAAACAATCTTTACATTTCTTTAAACTTCTTTGGCACTTTTCATGACTTTCTCTGTCTGAATGAAAGCTTCAATTAGGAACAATGACTGTGATTAAAAAACCAAAATTACACCCATTGTTTTCGAACACGTTATAAAAAAGGATCGTTTATGAATTCATTAAAGTGGTGTTTGATCATTGTGATATTTACGCTAACTGGCTGCAGTACCATGTTGAGTCAACACGGTAATCAGCAAACTCAATCTAGCTCATTGGTTGACTACTTATACCCAGATCAACAACGAGCAGCCGAACAAATCAGTGTACCCACTCTAAACTTACCCGCCACAGTGGGTATTGCCTTTATTCCTAACAAATACAACAACGGCCTCCATCATAGTGACGAAATAGCACTACTCAACAAAGTAAAAAAACAATTTATGCAGTATGACTATATTGACCGTATCGAAGTCATCCCAAGTACCTATTTAAAGGGAGGCGAGGGGTTTACTACTTTAGAGCAGGTATCACGCTTATACGATGTGGACATTATGGCGCTGGTGTCTTATGACCAAGTGTCACAAAGTTTAGAAAATAATGCAGCCTTCTTATACCTCACCATTGTTGGCCTCTATGTCATTCCGGGTAATGAAAACACGGTGCAAACATTCGTCGATACCGCGGTATTTGATATTAAAAGCCGAAAAATGTTGTTCCGTGCGCCAGGTATCCATAAAGCAGAGAAACGAAGTACAGCAATTGGTATCGATGAAGTCGCGAAACAGCAATCGCTAGCAAGTTTTAATGCTGCTGTTGACGACATGATAGGAAATCTAGATACCGAATTAGGTCAATTTAAAATTCGCGTTAAAGACGAGAAAATTGCCAATGTCAGCCATAAAAAGGGGCACAGTGGCAGTAGCCTATTTGGGCTTATCGCTTTACTTTTGGGGACTGTGTGTCTGCGACGAAAAGCAATTCATTAATCGCGAAAGCTTTTACACACCGTTAAAAGCAGTTACCCTTTGATTCTCGTTGTCGTTGTTTAATCAAAGGGTTTTCATGAAGTTGTCATTAATCTCAGCGCTTATTGGCTCTCTTTCAATTAGCTGCCATACATTTGCCGCAACAAATGAACTTGAGCATATCACTACCACCGCCTCTCGTACTGAAGTGCTTGCTGATCCACTTCCTGTGGTTGTAAGCAGTATTTCTAAACAACAGTTATCACTCATTGCACCCACGCATATTCAACAAGCCCTTAAACAGGTTGCAGGTGCAAACTTACAACATGGTAATGGACAAGAGTACTTACCCGCTCTTCGCTCGCCAGTGCTATCGGGCGCTGGGGCCTGCGGTGGGATACTCACAGCAGAAGATGGTATTCCCCTACGTGCCGCTGGTTTTTGTAATATCAACGAATTATTTGAAGCGCACACAGAAATGGCTGAGCGCATTGAGGTATTAAAAGGCCCAGGCTCAGCTCTTTATGGTTCCAATGCAGTCCATGGGGTTATTAACGTTATTACGCCCGATACAACCTATGATCACACCACACTTGGTTTAGACTACGGTTCTTTTGGCTATAGCCGCTATAAATTGGGGCAAGGTCACGACTTTGGCAAACAAGGCCTTGGTATTAATGTGAGTATCACTCGCGACACAGGCTACCGTGATGATGAAGGGGTTGACCAAGAAAAAGTGACCATGCGTCATCGTTATGATGCTGACAATTTCACGCTCAATAGCGGCCTTACTTATACGCATTTAGATCAACAAACCGCAGGCTATATTGAAGGCTTTGAAAGCTACAAAGATGAAGACATTGCACAGTCAAATCCAAACCCCGATGCCTTTAGAAAAGCACAATCGATGCGTGTGTGGTCCAAGTTAAATTGGACAAAAGACGACAACAATAGTTTCACGCTAACCCCTTACCTGCGCGACCAAAGCATGACCTTTTTTAAACACTTTTTACCCGGCACACCTTTGGAAGAAAACGCGCAACAAGGCGTAGGTATACAATCAATGTGGCAGCACCAATTTGCAAACGCAAGTACGCTTACAGTGGGCTTTGATGGTGAGCTTACCGATGCCAATTTTTTACAATACCAAGATAAGCCAACAGAGGGTTCTGCTTTTTTGGTCGCAACAGTCCCTCAGGGTAAACATTATGACTATCAGGTTACGAGTCGCTTACTGGCACCATTTATAAACCTAGACTGGCAATATGATGAACTATTAGTCACTGTAGGGGGCCGATACGAACACATGCGTTATGATTACACGAACCATATGCTCGCAGGGCGCACGAAAGAAGATGGCACCCCGTGCGGAATGGGTGGCTGTCGCTATTCTCGCCCAGAAAGCGGTATTAATAGCTTTGCTAATTTCTCACCTAAACTTGGCATAAGCTACCAATTTACCAATAATCACTTTATTTATGCCAATGCGTCTGAAGGCTTTCGAGCGCCGCAAGCGGCTGAGCTTTATCAGCTTCAGCGTGAACAAAGCGTTGCTGAGTTAAAATCAGAAATTGCAAAAAATCTAGAATTTGGCTTCAAAGGTCAGCAAGCACAACTTCATTACGTGATAAGTGCTTATGCTATGAATAAAGAAAATACGATTTTCCGCGACAGTGACTTTTTCTATGTCAATGACGGGCAAACCCAGCATCGCGGCATTGAGCTTGAACTCGCCTACGCCATCACGCCCACTATCTCAATGCAATTAGCTGCAACGCACGCTAAACATACCTACAGCTATGACCAACTATTGGGTGAGGTTAATATCAATGGCAATGAGGTTGATACCGCCCCGCGTAATATCGCTAACTTACAGTTACTTTGGCAGGCTAATGATATGACTCGGGTAGCGCTTGAGCTCTACAGCACCAGCGGCTATTTTACCGACCCTGAAAATCTTCATCGTTACGAAGGTCACTCGCTGGTTAATTTAACAGCTGCTTGGCAGCTTACCCCTACGTTTGCTGTCACTCTGCGCGTGAACAACTTAACCGATGAGCACTATGCTGAACGAGCAGACTACACGAGCTTTAACGGCGATCGCTATTTTCCAGGAAGACCCCGTAACGCAATGTTATCAGCACGTTATCAGTTTTAAGTGACCGCATTATTTGGTGAGCTATCTCATAGTTCACCCACGCTGTTTAGTATTTAGGTATGATAGTTTTATCTCTTACTTAAGTGTCTAAACAGCGTGCCATCTTCTCAAAACGCAATTCGCACCCTTTTATTAGTGCTTGGCATTTTTCTTATTGCAGCCAGCTTACGCGCGCCCATCACAGGCATTGCGCCAGTACTAGAACAGATTATTGAGCAATTTAAGCTCACAGCATCGCAAGCTGGTATGTTGACCACTTTACCCCTGATAGCCTTTGCCATTGCCTCCCCCATGGCAGCAAGCTTGGCTAAAAAATATGGTCTGGAACTGTCGTTGTTTATCGCTCTGCTCCTGATTGGCGTGGGTGTTTTGTCTCGCCTGATTGATTCTGCAAGTGTTTTATTTATTGGCACCGCCGTGATTGGCGTTGGTATTGCGATTGGTAATGTATTATTGCCAAGTCTTATTAAGCGTGATTTTTCGCATAAAGTGGCGGTAATGACGTCAAGCTACGTACTTGCAATGGGCATATTTGGCGGGAGTTATTCAGCACTGATCACTCCCCTTGCAGAATACAAAGAAATAGGCTGGCAAGTGGCTTTAGCCAGTTACTCATTACTGGTGTTACTGGCCATTGTTGTTTGGCTTCCTCAGTTAAAACAGCATACGATGCCTGGCAAAGCACAGGTATCGCACACCACTCAGGCGAAAGTTTGGCATTCACCATTAGCATGGCAAATAACACTATTACTCGGTTTTAACTCATTTTTTACTTACATTATGCTTGGTTGGCTGCCGAGTATTTTGATTGAGTTTGGTCATACAGCTGAACACGCTGGAGCCTTGCAAGGTGCGTTTCAAGTTGCCTCAGCATTACCCGGTATCGTGCTTATTCCCTTATTAGCAAAACTAAATGATCAGCGAATACTCACTTTTAGCTTGGCCTTATTAGGTGCGCTATGTTCATTTGGATTATTGTACGCCCCAAGCTTCGCTATGCTTTGGTCTGTCACCTTAGGATTTTGCTCAGGTGCTTGTTTTATTTTAGGTTTATCGTTTGTGAGTTTACGTACTCATAATGCGCAGCAAGCTGCTGCTTTATCAGGTATGGCGCAATGTATCGGCTATTTACTGGCCGCAACAGGGCCAATCTTGGCCGGTACATTACATAGCTTTTTTAATAATTGGGCTGGCGCGCTATGGCTATGTATTGTATCAAGCCTGTTATGCGCGCTATTTGGTTACTTGAGTGGCCGAAACGTGACTATCAACAATGACGTAACTATCAACAATGACGTAACTATCAACAATAAATAGTACAGCCCCTTATTGACTGGCTGCCGTGATTTCAAATGTGCTCATATCCGCTAAGTTATCAAGCCATGGTTTATGAGAACGATACCAAATATGTGTGTTTGGAATAAGCTCAGCGGCTTGCTCAACAGCCCCTAAACGTAAGCCATAAATGCGCTCGCCTTCGCCGACTGAGGTCGCGTACAAAGCAGTACCACAATTAGCACAAAACCCCTGCGCTCTTTGATTACCGCTTTCAGCGATTTTTATATATTCTTTTGGTGTAGCACCCGTGAATGTAACAGCATCGGGCATTGACATAACAACGGTACGAAATGGTGCCCCTGAAATTATTTGACAGTCGGTACAATGACAGTTAAATACTTTATTTTCATCAACTTGTGCTTGGTAAGTTACCTCACCACAGTGACAACGACCCGTGATTTGCATATTAAACTCCTTCTTGTTTAGTTTCGTATAGATTCGCACGCTTGATGCTGCGTAAGTCATTAAATCTTACCCCGTGCTGCGCCATAATAGGCAGTATTTTTTGACTAATAAGTTGGCGAATATAAAACGGCTGATTTGGCACAAAATGATGAATAGTATGGGTACGACCAAAGTCAAAACAAAATAATTGAAAAGGTATAAACCAGCGACTATTAATCACGTGAGTTTGCTCAATCACATTGTTTACACCACCGTAGTAATGCATCGATGAAGTAATAAAATTGAGCGATGATGAACGAATAATATTTGGTATTATTAACACCACCATCAAAAACTCAGCAACCGCCAGCACATCTAACCCCCAACTAGGTAACATAGATTCTAACGGCATAAATAACTGCAGTAAGTAGTACGCGATTACCCCATATAAAATAACGAAATAGGCGGTCGCAATTGGAAACCCCGCGTTAAATACGGTCAAAAACTTAAAGCCTTTAATTTCTTTATTAAAGCGCTTACTGTTGATTACTAATCCCAACAAACCATCAACAATCACCACAGCCCTAACAAACGGGTTTTTTATGCCATTACCGACCAAACGTTCTTCTAAGTCTTGATTGGTTCCTGAGACCTTATGATGGTGCAAATGAATTTTACGTCGATACCACGGGTTCACCGTATTTGGTCGCATTAACCACACAACCAGCATCATAAAATTATGAAGCCAAGGACGCTTACTAAAATATTGCTTATGAATAAGGTCATGTTCAAGTTCGTGAGAAATAGACGTAATCACAGCCGCTAAAATAATACATAACCACGCGGGAATGAGGCTCATATAATAGAGTGACGCGACACCAATTAATGACAATAGTGACAACAACAAAATAACCAAAGCAATACTATTTTGTTGATTAAGAACAGGGTATTTCGCTCTCAGTGCTTGTTCTTCTGTTTTAATAGCACTGACAATCGCCTGAATATTTTGCTTAGCGGTTAATTTTGGCATAGTTACGTTTGCTCGTTTGTGTATACCAAAATCATACCGCGAATACTCAGCGGTCTCTAGCAAATTGCTCTAAAAAAGGAAGTATCTCACTGGGTGGCAAAGGTTTTGAAAAGTAATAACCTTGAATATAGTCACAACCAGCATCCGTTAACACTTCAAGTTGAGCGTATTCTTCAACCCCTTCAGCAACCACTTTAATACCCAGTACACGACTCATTTGAATGATTGACCTAACTAAGGCTTCGTCAGCTAAATCAACGTGTATTTCATCAATAAACGACTTGTCGAGCTTGAGCACATCAACCGGAAAACGACGCAGGTAACTTAACGATGAGTAACCAGTACCAAAGTCGTCTAACGAAATTAAACACCCTGCTGCTTTAAGTTGAGTAAGCACGTCGAGGTGATTGGTATTTTCGGGGGCAAGTACACTTTCAGTTAATTCAAACGATATTTGCGAAGGCTTAACACCTTGACTCTTTATGATGTCAATCCACACATTGCGCTCAGGGTTGTACTCTGCAAACTCAAATAATGAACGGTTAACATTAAATACCAGTTGATCATACCCTTGTGCTTCAAGTGCCTTAATTTGCTGACACGTTTTTATTAACACCAATTCACCGAGTGGAATTATGACACGCGACTCTTCAGCTAATGGTATAAACTCTACAGGCGACACCCACTGCCCTTGGTTTTGCCACCTGACTAAGCTCTCGAATTTAGCAACTGTGTTATTTTCAATATCAATAATTGGTTGAAAATAAACCTCTATCTCGTTGTTCTTAACAGCCTGTGTCAGTTGCTCTACCAGTAAATTGTGTTTTTTAACTTTGTCGTCCATTTCAGTACAAAAGTGTAAAAATGGATCCGCTGTTTGTTTTGCGTTTAAGCTAGCCAGCTCAGCTTGCCTAATAAGACGACGGGCTATTTTTTCAATTTTAACCTGCGATGTCAGTACATTATTATATTCATAATGACTGATACCCAGTGTCACTGTTACATTTTGACGAATACCGCCAATAGAAAAAGGCTCAATCAATAAGGCATTAATTTGTTTACAGACAAGTTCAAGCTCATGGCTATCCTGATAGGTCTGTAATATTGCAAAGCTGTCTCCATCGATGCGTGAAAATGCACACTCTTTAAAGGTATATGCCAGCCGATTTGCTATTTCACATAGCAGTTTATCCCCGAAGGTTAAGCCATATACGGTGTTAATGTCTTGAAATCGATCAACATCAAAATAAATCACTGCCAAGTGCGTATTAACATCATTTTGATACGACGGTGCCGAAATTAAATCACAAATACGTTCTTTAAAATAAAAGCGATTTGTGAGGCCCGTCAGTTGGTCATGATTTGCATGAAAATAAATTTTCCGCTCAGCTTCTTTTTCTCTGTGATATCGAGAATGAAGGCGACGTAACACACCTCACCATTGTTAACCATTTTAGTAATTGATAAAAACTGGGTGTATAAGTCCCCTTGCTTGTTCTTATTCATGATCTCACCAGACCATTTACCTTCGGTATCAATGTGATGCCACATGGCACGATAAAAATGCGATGCATGCTTATTCGAACTCAATATTTTAGGATTTTTTCCTATAATCTCGTCGAACGAATAGCCAGTCATATTCGTAAATGCAGTATTTGCGTATATGATCTCGACATTTTCATTGCAGATAAAAATAGCTTCGTGACTTTGTTCTATCAATTGATTGGCAAAATCTAACTTGGCAATAAAGCGATCTTTTTCAATCTCTCGTTGAATAAGGCCTGTAAATAAGGAAAAGAAAGACTCAATTTGCATGGCATCACTGATCGCATGCTGAAAAAGTGCAACGAGAATGGTATCTGTTTTGCCAGACATACTCTGCAAGGGCACCCCGACATACGCTTCAATACCCATATCAACGAGTAATTTGTCGTCTGGAAATAATTGCTGTACGTCTGAGCTATAGCTCGAGATACCGCCGCAACTTACATCGTTGCAAGGCGTGCAGCGAATATCATAACTAATGTTTTCGACGATTTCGTCATTGGCCACCAACGTTAGCGTTGTTGCCTGCATGGTGTCTTCATCAACATGAGCTAAAAAAACGTGTGACGCCCCTACCACTTCTGACAAAGAGAGGCATATAGCATTATAAAAGTTTTCACTTTTAAGATTAGATATACTTTCAACAATACGTTTTAGGTCGAATGTACCCACGCTTCCCGCCTTATCTTATATGCACTAAGTGTTTGACTTAACTTAAAGTTAAGGTTTCAAATTGTATTACATGAAGCCTATAAATACCATGCTACTCTAGTCCATTATGATTAATTTTCAATCAAGTAGACACACAAAATCAGGGGTTATTTAATTACTCAACATTGTTTGAACACCTGTGATTAATAATAGAACAAAAAGGATTTTATAGGGGCAATCAGAGCATGCCAGAAGAAAATGAATGAAAGGTTAGCCATGGAATTATACTGAAAGCTGTCTTTATCCCTTCTCTTGCAAAAGGCACGAATGTTTAAAGTTGCGGTGGTTAAAAGATACGATGGCTAAAAGATACAGTGGTTAAAAGGTACGGTGGTTAAAAGATACAGTGGTTAAAAGGTACGCAGGCAAAAAGACACGGTGCGCAGACTTTACTTGCCTAATTGCCACGCCCCGTGTGTTACTCAAAAACGCGAACACACAACATAAGACACATAACTGATTTATTTCAGGCATAAAAAAACCCCAGCAAAAGGTGCTGAGGTTAAAAAGTGGTACCAGTGGGCGGACTTGAACCGCCACGCCCGAAGGCAACGGATTTTGAATCCGTCATGTCTACCAATTCCATCACACTGGCTTCATTTTTCTTTAACCTTCTAAACACGAGAAGATAAAGAAAAACCACTTTAGAGCAATAAGCTTTTTAACTGCTTTTGTCTCTATGCCAAGCATTATACAAAGAATGGGTGAGGCAGCAAGCGTTTTATGCGGCCTGATGAATCAACCGCACAATTATTAAACAAGTTGTTAACCAACGTGCTTTGGCATCATTCGAGAAACAATGGCCTGACAGTCTATTTCATGGCTTAAACAACCATACTGCGAAAAGTGAGGACCTTTCAAACGGCTTGTTACAAATGCGTGTGCGATAATGGGTTCACCAAACTGCAAGAGCGTTGCGGCTTGCCAAAGCTGTGCTAAGCGCTCAATGATCCGCCGAGCCTGTATTTCTAAATGTGACGTATCGGTTAGTAATGCCTGCAATTCATTAAGCTTATCGGCGTAATCACTGTTTAGTGCACGTGCTTTTTCAAGCTCCTTCATAAGCGCCGTTAACGAGTCTGGCTCGCGGTTAAACACGCGCATTAAATCTAAGCATTGCACGTTACCTGACCCTTCCCAAATTGAATTAACAGGGGCTTCCTTATAAAGGCGACTGGCAATATTGTCTTGCACATAACCTACTCCACCAATGCATTCCATCGCCTCGAAGGTGTGCAGAACTGCACGCTTGCAAATCCAGTACTTTCCAATCGCAGTCGCACTGCGAACGAGTGCAGCTTCGCTATCATCGTCTTGTTTATCAAGTGCGTGGGCAATCCGCATCGAGATTGCCAACGCTGCCTCTGCTTCCAAGGCTAAATCAGCTAAGACATTCAGCATTAATGGCTGTTGATGCAGTTTTTTTCCAAAAACAGCGCGCTCTGATGTGTGCCATACCGCTTCTTTTACTGCTTGCATCATCAATGAACTTGAGCCGAGCATACAGTCATACCGTGTGAGTGCGACCATTTGAATAATCGTCTTAATACCACTGCCTGGTTCGCCCAACATCCAGCCATGCGCTGATCTAAACTCGATTTCAGAGCTGGCATTTGACTGATTTCCTAATTTATTTTTTAAACGCTGAATATAGACGGCATTTTTTTCACCACTTTCAAGCCAACGCGGCACTAAAAAGCACGACAATTGCGAATTAGGGGCATAGGCGAGCACTAAAAAAGCATCGCTCATGGGGGCTGAACAAAACCATTTGTGTCCTTCAAGCACGTAAAGCTGCCCTGCACCGCCTTCATTTAGTGGTGTTGCTTTGGTGGTATTTGCTCGTACATCGGTGCCTCCTTGCTTTTCGGTCATGGCCATACCAATCGTAACACCTTGTTTTTCAAACCACGGCTTGTTGTCGCCATCATAATGATTGGCCAGTATTTTTGGCAGCCAAACTTCAGCGATATTGGCTTGACTGGCAATAGCGGGCACACTCGCAAAGGTCATCGTTAGCGGGCAACCTGACCCTGGGTCAGCATGATTATGTAGTACAGCCATCACCGCGCGTACAACATGACTGCCTTGCTTTTTTTGCTGCCAAGGTAAGGCACAGTGTCCTTGCGCTATGGCATGCTGCATAAGCTGATGATAACTTGGATGGTAATCAACATGGTCAATACGCTCACCAAAGCGGTTATGTGTATTAAGTTCAGGCAAATGCTTATTTGCCAAGAACCCAGCTTGTAACAGTTCCCCTCCCACCTGTTGCCCAAAAGCAGAAAGATGCGCTGTTCCCCATTGTCCCGCAAAACAATTTTGCCAATACTGCAACACGTCGTCAGCCTCGTACGCGTTATAGTTTTCAAGCGGTTTGGGTTGATTAAATACCACGTGGGTTTCACTCGAAGAAACAGACATAGAAGGGCTCTCTTTTTTATTATTTTTTCAACTATAGCAGGTCAGACCTGCTTGTCGACAAGCGAAACCCTCGCTAAGTATTTCTTGTTTGCTAAGGACTTTGCTAAACTACAGCGCAATTTAATAGGATGAGAGTGTTTATGTCAGCTGAGTTTCCTCGTGCCGGTTTTTGGCGCCGTTTTGCCTCGTTAATTTACGACACCTTGGTTGTGATTGCCTTTGCAATGCTCACAACTGTGCTATACCTACTGGCTGTTCAGGGACTTATTTCACTTGATGTGCTGAGTATTGGCAATGCTGAGGATGTCTCAGCGTATATTCAAAACTCCCCTTTGCTTTATGGCATCCGTAGTGGATTACTGGTGTTAGTGAGCGTGGCATTTTTTAGTTACTTTTGGGCTAAAAGCGGGCAAACCATAGGCATGCGCGCATGGCGCTTAAAAGTACAAACCCTCGATGGTAAGCTGATTAGCTGGCAACAAGGTGCGCTAAGAGCAATCTGTGCTTTATTAGGTTTGGGTAATTTAGTGGTGCTGATTGATTTTAAAAACAAACGTGCACTGCAAGATTACATAGCTAAAACAGAAGTAATTACGCTCACAAAAGAAGAAAATAAACGCATTTATCGCTCATTGGATTAGGCGCAGTTCGCTTAATTAAGCTTATTGGTGTAATCACTGATTGGTAAAGCGATACAGTAGATACAAAAAAGCGTGACTAGATAGTCACGCTTTTTTTGTAATTTAAGTACGTTTACTACACACGCTTATTTAGCAAGTAGGTCGCAAAACCAATAAATAGAATGCTTGGCAACACCGCACCGACAACCGCTGGAATTTGATATACCATCACCACAGGGCCAAATATTTCATTGGTTAAGTGGAAGGTAATGCCGGTTATAACCCCCATAATGATTCGAGCGCCCATTGTAACGGTTCGCAGTGGGCCAAATATAAACGACAACGCCACTAATAACATCACCGCGATAGACACAGGCTGCATTACTTTGCGCCACAATGCTAACTCATAGGTGCTAGTATCTTGTTCATTTTGTTTTAGGTAACTCAAATATGACCAGAGTCCAGTAAACGATAACGCTTCTGGTTTTACCGATACAACCCCTAACTTTTCTGCTGTTAACTGTGAATCGTAAAACTCTTCAGTTTGCTGTTCAGTGCTAATCTGTTCTGGCGTGATTTTAACTTTATTAACGCCACGCAACAGCCAACCATCTTTTCGGTTTACGGCTTCTTTTGCTTTCGTTATTTGAGTTAATTGCAATGACTTATCAAAATGATACATATGTACACCACGCAATACGCCTTGCTGATCAACATCTTCTATATTTATAAAGTTGCTGCCATCTTTTGCCCATACACCTTGTTTGGCATTAAAGACATCGCCCCCGTTAATAGCGTGGTTGCGTATTTCTTTCGCTTTAAGCTGTGCTTCGGGCGCTCCCCACTCACCAAGCGCCATCATACAGATAGCCATAAACATGGCAGTTTTCATTACCGAGGCAATAATCTGTAAACGCGACATGCCCGCGGCCTGCATCACCACCAACTCACTGTTTGATGCTAAAGCACCGAGTCCCGTTAAGCCACCAATGAGCGCTGCCATCGGAAAGAAAATAACCAAGTCTCCCGGCATGCTGTACACAGTGTAAATAAGTGCTGTCGCAATATCATAACTGCCACGCCCTACCGATTTTAACTGTTCAATAAATTTAATAAGGGTACTGATACCAACCAGCACCATTAATGCAAATCCTGTAGTTTGAATAATGCTACGGCCTAAATACCAGTCGAGTGTTTTCATCATGCGCTTAACTCCCGCTTAGTCACCACTGCTTTTAACCATGCGCCGAGCGGGCGGCCTTTAATAATCAATAAACCACCAATAAACAAGGCAGATAAATGAATCCACCACAGCCCAATTGAAGGTGGTATTTTACCATCTTCAACAGCAAATTTAGCGGCATTAAGAAGGATGAAATACCCTAAATACAAGCTGATTGCAGGCACTAATTTAGCAAATTTACCTTGTCGTGGGTTAACCACACTAAGCGGAACGGCCAGTAAAGTAAGCAGTGGAATCGAAAGCGGTATTGCAATACGCCACTGCCACTGAGCAACCGCTTCTACACTTTTCATTTTAAATAAATCAAACGTTGGTACGGCTTCTAATTTACGGCGTTGATGTTCAATTTCTTGGTCTTGGATTTGTACGCTATAACCATCAAACTCTGTCAGGTTAAGCGCCGCAGATTCACCGTCTGTTTCATAACGCTTACCATCATTCAAAATAAGTTGTTGCTCACCGTTATCTTGTTCAATCACGACACCACGCTCTGCGTAGACTAACCGTGCCAAATCACCTTTCTCACGGTCAGGTAACTGGGCAACAAAAACTTTGTGAAGTTCTTTACCACCGTTTTCAATATTATGAATAAAGACAACGGCTTTTTCGTTGCCTGTTTGCTGAAAACGACCCGCTCGAAGTGCAGACAAACCAGCATCGGCTTTTGCTTGTTCTTTTAATTGATACTCTTGCTCACTCGCCCAAGGTGCAATGTACAGTGTTAAGGCACCCGCAAGAATGGCCATCGCTGTACTTGAAATAAGCGTGACGCGCACAACATACCATTCACTGACGCCACAAGCTCTAAACACCGTCATTTCGCTATCGGCATAAATACGACTATAGGCCAAAATAATGCCTAAAAAGATACTCAAAGGGAGAATAAGCGACGCAAGCTGCGGTAGTTTCAACGCGATCATCGAAAGCACAAGCTTTGCAGGAAGTCCTCCATCTGAGGCATCACCTAAAATCACCACAAACTTTTGCGACACAAAAATGGTCATTAAAGTTAAAAATACGGCGACCTGCGACTTTAAGACTTCAGTGGTCAAATAACGGAAAATTAGCAATGCTCGCCCCTGTTAAACATCGTGTTTCACTGGAATAGTAAGAAATTTTGAGTAAACTAGTTATTTTACTCACTTTATTATATGCCATCACAATTAAATATCATACCTAGCAAGAACATATAATCTTGCATTTATAGTACAGATGGCATCTATTATGTGATATTGATATTCACAATAAGATAAAGTTCAAAAACACGTAAATAGAGTCATAGTTTATGAGCTAATATTAGTGTTAATAAACTAAAAAATGTAAGAAAGGACTCGAAAATGAATTTCTTACCCTTATTTACTAAGGTTATACGACTCAAAATCAGGAGTGACAATGGAATTTAGCGTAAAAAGTGGTAGTCCAGAAAAACAACGTAGCGCATGTATTGTAGTTGGCGTTTATGAGCCACGTCGTTTATCGCCCATTGGTGAACAGCTAGATAAAATCAGCGATGGTTATATTTCAAATTTACTGCGCCGTGGCGACCTTGAAGGTAAGCCTGGTCAAGTGTTGTTGTTGCATCATGTACCCAATGTACTGAGCGAACGCGTTTTACTTGTAGGCTGTGGTAAAGAGCGAGAGTTGGACGACAAACAATATAAACAAATCATCTCTAAAACCATTAACACGCTGAACGAGACAGGCTCTATGGAAGCGGTATGCTTTTTAACAGAGCAGCACGTTAAAAGCCGTGATACTTATTGGAAAGTACGTCAAGCCGTTGAAACGACACAAGATTGTTTATACACATTTAATCAGCTTAAAAGTAAAAAAAGCGACCCTCGTCGACCATTACGCAAAATTGTCTTCAATGTACCGACACGCCGTGAACTCACGATTGGCGAAAGTGCAATTGAGCATGGTTTAGCTATCGCAGCCGGTAGTAAATTATGTAAAGACGTTGCCAATATGCCACCTAATATCTGTAACCCAGCGTATTTAGGTGAGCAAGCACAAGAGCTTGCCGACAACTTTGACAATGTCACGGTTGAAATTATTGGTGAAGAAAAAATGGCTGAGCTTGGCATGAATTCATACCTTGCTGTCGGCCGTGGTAGTGCGAACGAGTCTGTGATGTCGGTAATTAAATACCAAGGTGCCGACAAAGACCAAGCCCCTATCGTACTCGTTGGTAAAGGTTTAACCTTTGACTCTGGCGGTATTTCAATCAAACCAGGCGAAGCCATGGATGAAATGAAATACGACATGGGCGGTGCCGCTGGGGTTATTGGCACAATGCGCGCATTGGCTCAAATGCAGTTACCTATTAATGTGGTTGGTGTGCTTGCTGGTTGTGAAAACATGCCTGGTTCAAATGCTTATCGTCCGGGTGATATTTTAACGACAATGTCAGGTCAAACTGTTGAAGTATTAAATACTGATGCAGAAGGCCGTTTAGTGCTGTGTGATGCACTCACCTATGTTGAGCGCTTTGAACCCGATACCGTGGTCGATGTAGCCACCTTAACGGGTGCCTGTATTATTGCGCTTGGTTCGCATGCAACGGGGTTACTTTCAAATCATAACCCGCTTGCCCATGACTTACTTAAAGCATCTGAGCAAAGTGGCGACCGCGCATGGCAGTTGCCACTGTGGGATGATTATCAAGAACAACTTGAAAGCCCATTTGCTGATTTCACCAACTTAGGTGGCCGTGCAGCTGGGACAATTACTGCTGCGTGTTTCTTGTCTAAATTCACCAAAAAATACAATTGGGCGCATTTAGATATCGCTGGTACAGCATGGCGCAGTGGTGGTAAAAACAAAGGTGCAACGGGTCGTCCGGTGCCAATGTTGACACAGTATTTACTAAACCGTGCTGGCATTAGCGAAGCAAGCCACGACTAAGCACGTTATTTACAGAGTAAGTAACGCTAAATAAGGCGCCAAATGGCGCCTTATTAATTGAAGCAATACGCGTTCTATGTCAAAATCTCTGCTTTGATCTGTGTATCTGTGGGGACGCCCGTCACAATGAGCATGAACGCACAATTTTACGTTCTAAAACAAGATGATAATAGCCAGCAAGCTGATAAAGCGTGTTTTGATCTTGCCGCTAAAATCGCTGCGGATCAGTATCGTCTTGGTCATCGCGTATTTATTTACGCCGATAACATCGACACGGCCCACACAATCGACGACATCATTTGGTCATTTGAACCAGATAGTTTCATACCACACAACCTACAAGGTGAAGGCCCTAAAGGCGGCGCTCCAGTAGAAATTGGTATGACGCCACCTGTCGGCAACAGAAAGATATTAATTAACTTAGCTGAACACCTGCCGGATTTTATTCGCCGTTTTCAGCAAGTTTTTGACTTTGTTCCCGTTGAGCCAACCGCTAAACAAGCTGCCCGTGAGCGGTTTAAAAAGCTTCGCCAACTGGGCGCCCATATTGCAACGCAAGAAATTGACATTTAAGCATTTATTTAAGGTTCTGTGTAATGGATAAAACCTACAATCCGCAAGATATTGAACAGTCTTTATATCAAGACTGGGAAGAAAAAGGCTACTTTAAACCATCTGGCCAAGGTGACGCATACTCAATCATGATCCCGCCACCAAACGTCACGGGTAGCTTACACATGGGCCACGCATTCCAAGACACTATCATGGATACGCTAACACGTTTAAAGCGTATGCAAGGCAACAACACATTATGGCAAGTAGGTACCGACCACGCAGGTATCGCAACACAAATGCTGGTTGAGCGTAAGCTTGCTGCCGAAGAAGGTAAAACACGCCATGACTTAGGTCGTGATGCATTTATCGACAAAATTTGGGAGTGGAAAAATCACTCTGGCGGCACAATTACCAAACAATTACGTCGCTTAGGTGCGTCAGTCGATTGGGACCGTGAACGTTTCACTATGGACGAAGGTCTATCTGAAGCCGTAAAAGAAGTGTTCGTACGTCTTCATAAAGACGATTTAATCTACCGTGGTAAGCGTCTAGTAAACTGGGATCCTAAGTTACACACAGCCATCTCTGATCTTGAAGTTGAAAATAAAGACAAGCAAGGCCATATGTGGAACCTTCGCTATCCACTCGCTGATGGCGTAAAAACACAAGACGGTAAAGACTACATCATCGTAGCAACAACGCGTCCAGAAACCATGTTAGGTGATACTGGCGTGGCTGTTAACCCTGATGATGAGCGTTACCAAGACCTGATCGGCAAAGAAATTTTACTGCCTATCGTCAATCGTCGTATTCCTATTGTTGCCGATGAACATGCCGACATGGAAAAAGGCACGGGGTGTGTGAAAATCACGCCAGCGCACGACTTTAACGATAACGAAGTAGGCAAACGTCATCAACTGCCTATGATCAACATCTTCAACAAAGATGCGGCAGTATTAAGCCAAGGCGAAAGCTATACTTTCGACGGTAAAGAGCTGGCGCTTGATGCACCTATTCCTGAACGCTTGCACGGTCTTGACCGTTTTGATGCGCGCAAGGCAATTGTGAGCGAATTTGAAGAACTGGGTTTATTAGAAAAAATTGAAGACCACAGCCTAACGGTTCCTTACGGTGACCGCTCTGGTGTGGTAATTGAGCCTCTACTAACAGACCAATGGTACGTGCGTGTAGCACCGCTTGCAGAACCAGCCAAAGAAGCCGTTAAAAACGGCGACATTAAATTTGTACCACAACAATATGAGAACATGTACTTCTCGTGGATGAACGACGTACAAGATTGGTGTATTTCACGTCAACTTTGGTGGGGTCATCGTATTCCAGCTTGGTACGACAACGAAGGTAACGTGTATGTTGGCCGTGACGAAGCAGAAGTTCGCCGCGACAATAACATTGCTGATAACGTGGCGCTTAAACAAGACGAAGACGTACTTGATACATGGTTTTCATCAGCACTGTGGACCTTCTCAACACAGGGTTGGCCTGCAAACACAGATGATTTAAAAACCTTCCACCCTTCAGATGTATTGGTAACCGGTTTCGACATTATCTTCTTCTGGGTTGCGCGTATGATCATGATGACCATGCACTTCATCAAAGATGAAGACGGCAAGCCACAAGTTCCATTTAAAACCGTTTATGTCACCGGTCTTATCCGTGATGAAAACGGCGACAAAATGTCTAAATCAAAAGGTAACGTACTTGACCCAATCGATATGATTGACGGTATCGACCTTGAAAGTCTCGTTGAAAAGCGCACTGGCAACATGATGCAGCCACAGCTTGCGAAGAAGATTGAAAAGAATACCCGTAAAACATTCGAAAATGGTATTGAAGCACACGGTACAGATGCTCTACGTTTCACATTAGCGGCAATGGCTTCAACAGGCCGTGACATAAACTGGGATATGAACCGCCTTGAAGGTTATCGTAATTTCTGTAATAAACTATGGAATGCGAGCCGTTACGTATTAATGAATACGGAAGAGCAAGATTGTGGTTTTAATACTGAGGCTGAAAAGCAGTATTCACTGGCTGACCGCTGGATTTTAGGTCAATTTGAAGCCACGGTTAAAACCTACACAGAGCACCTAGAAAACTACCGATTTGACCTTGCTGCAAACACTATCTACGAGTTCACATGGAACCAGTTCTGTGATTGGTATTTAGAGCTTACTAAGCCGGTATTATTCAAAGGCAACGAAGCACAACAACGTGGTACGCGTCATACTCTTATCACGGTATTAGAAAGCTTACTGCGCTTAATGCACCCAATGATGCCTTATATCACAGAAACAATCTGGCAACGTGTTGCACCGCTGGCGGGTATTGAAACTGCAAACACCAGTATTATGGTGCAAGCTTTCCCTGTATACACAGCTGCAAACGTCGACAGCCAAGCAATGGACGACCTAGAGTGGGTTAAACAGTTCATTCTAGCTATCCGTAATATCCGTGGTGAAATGGATATTAGCCCAAGTAAACCATTGTCGGTTTTACTGGCTAATGCATCAGATGAAGACACGCGCCGTTTAGCTGATAACGAAGCATTCTTAGCATCACTTGCTAAGCTTGAAGCGTTCACGCTGCTTGAAAATAAAGACGATGCGCCAGCGTGTGCAACATCGTATGTTGGCAACTTGGAAATCATGATCCCAATGGCTGGCTTAATTGATGTTGAAGCTGAGCTTGGTCGTATTGCTAAGCAGCTAGAAAAAGCTGAAAAAGGCTTAGCACAAGTACAAAATAAACTTGCCAACGAAAAGTTTGTGAACAACGCACCTGAAGCAGTTCTTGCTAAAGAGCACGCTAAGCTTGCTGAGTTTACAGATGCAAAAGACAAACTATTAGCGCAAAAGGCAAAAATAGAAAGCCTATAACGCCATACACTAAGCGCGATTAATTCGCGCTTACAAAAAAGCCGCATCATGGTATTTCATGATGCGGCTTTTTTAATTTCTAATAAGTATCAGCGATTTTTACACAGTATAAAAATCGCCTTAAATATTAAAATGTGTAGTTGTACTGAGCACCTAATAGTACAGCATGACCTTTTGATTCATATTCCCATGAAACATTTTGGCCAAGTGACGCTGCTAAACTATCTTTTTCAGTGAAGTTTTGTGTTTTACCACGAAGAATACTCACACCTAAGTCGATATTTGAGTTTTCGCTGAATGCGTAATTACCACCGAACGAGAACCAGAAACGGTCTGTATCAGGAATAGAGATTGAAAGGTGTGATTGATCAGCTGGCGATTCATCGTAAGCAATACCTGCACGAAGTAATAACGCATCGCTGTACTGATAGTCAGTACCAATTGAGTAACGCATTGAATCAGAGAAATTCTCTTCTTTAGAGAAAACAGGCGTTTCACGGCTTGGTGTATACGCTTCTAATTTCTGGAAGCTATCCCAACCAGTCCATAAAATGCTGTAGTGTACGCCTAGCTTTTTGTCTAATTGGTGTGAACCAGAGAACTCAGCAATCGCTGGTAATGTTAATTTTAGCTCGCCAGGTACAGTCATGCCCGCTAAACCACCCACAGCTGCAGGTAATTGGTTTGAGTACTCACCTTCAAAATCGATATCTGTTTCGCTGCGGTAGCTAAAGCCAAAGCGGTTATTTTCATCAAGTTGGTACATTGCACCCACGTTCCAACCAAAACCGTAATCGTCACCTTCAAGGTGAGCAATTTGCGTATTCGCAGGGATACCAAATGGGTTAGCACCGGCATTACGAACTACTTTTGCATCAGCGTAAACATAGTTTAAGCCAAGACCTACGCTGAACTGCTCGTTGATTTTGTACGATGCACTGGCATTCATGTTAACAGTTACGATTTCAGTTTCACCCGCAATCGAGCCTGCCGCATAGTCGTCATTAAACTCAGTTGAAAGACCAAAGTTAGAAAAAGCACCAAAACCTAACGACACTTTGTCATTTAATGGCATGGTGAAGTAACCCGCAGGAATAAATGCAGATGGAGCGATGCTATCATCATCAATTGAGTTTGCATCTAAACCATATGCAGCGCTCTGGCCTTTTAAGCTTACGTCTGGAATAACAGCAATGCCTGCCACTGAAATTTGCTTGTCTTTGAATAAAGACATAAGTGCAGGGTTACGAGCTACAACTGAAGCATCATCAGCAACGGCTGCTTCACCAGCGTATGCACGGCCTAAACCCGATACATTTTGCTCTGCTAATTGGAAAGCTGCAGCAAAGCTGTCAGCAGAAACAACAGCAAGTGATGCTGCAATTAATGTTTTAGTGAACTTCATAAATCTGTGTCCTCTTGCAATCTAATGCGTTAGCGATACCAATTTATAGTGCAACCAGCTAGTTAGCTTTTAAAGTTAGCGCTACATGTTGGTATTAGATGTTTTATTCTAATAATTACAAACTTTCAAACATTACCTTAATTAAGATCAAAAAACTGTAATTTTTCGTTAGAAATAGGTAAAAAACCCACATTTTAACAACAAGATAACAACTTATTAAAACTCATCAGATCTCTAGTAACAAACGGTAGTTGATATCAATTATCATTTGCATTGACATCTTTTTAGCATCGTTTTAGACTAAAAACAGTGTGTTAATGGATCAGGCATGGTTATGGAAATCGCTTTTATTTTTACTGCATTGCTCTTATGTGGAGTCAGTGTTTACTACTTCTGTAAAGCAAACTACTGTGCTTGCACCAAAGCCGGTGAGTGCGATAACCCCGTTAATCAGTATTGGTTAGGTGCGATGTGCAGCGCGGTTATGTCGTTATTGTTGTGTTGTGTTGCTTTGCATGTCGAAAAAGGCACATTATTGTGGCTGGTATTAATGGTAAGTTGTTTTAGTGGTGCATTTATTTCAGCTAAACGTAATGCCAAAAAGCGCTGCACTAAAGCTAAACAAGCAAATGCTCTTTTAACAAACGAGCCAAATTAAGCTGATAATCAAGCGGTTTGATACTAGCAACAATCTTTAATTCATGGTTTTCGCTTAAATTAACATCTTTAGCGGTAATATGGTGCTTGTGTTTAGCATTATAGAATATTTTTACTTTAGGCTTTATAGGGTTCTCGTGATTCCCTTCCATCACTAACGCAAGGCGTTCATTGTTAAGCTTAACAATTGTGCCAACTGGATGTACTCCCAAGCACTTAATAAACCGCTGTACAAGCTCTGAGTCAAACAGGTGCTTATTAGCCAACAAGTAACGTAATGCCGAGATAGGCTCTTCGCCTAATTGATGAGGGCGGTCTGCTGTCATTGCATCATACACATCGACTATGGCCATCATTCGCGCTGGCCGACTCAGCTTTTCAGCGCCAATGCCACGCGGGTAGCCACTGCCATCTAAGCGTTCATGATGATTAACGACCATATCAAGCATTAAAGGGCTAATTCCCTTTTCACCTTTAATCACACCTAAGCTTTGTGCGACATGTTTTCTAACAACCTGCATTTCTGTGTCATTCAATGCACTGGGCTTTGATAGCACTCCTTGCGGCATTTTTGCTTGCCCTATATCATGCAAAAGCGCTCCCATAGCAAGCTCTTTTATCGTTTTTTCTTTGTAGCCTAGATACTTAGCAAACACACTAACTAAAATTGCGGTATTAATCATATGACGCCAATTATAGATATGCTTGTCTTTAAGACGCGTTAATATCGTCAGCGCATTGTGATTCCGAAACACAGAGCCGACAATATCAACCGCAATATCATCTAATAAACTCATATTCATTTTCAGACCCGCGGTGATGTCTGAGTAAAGTGCTTGTAATTTACGGCTGTACTGTTCGTAGTGAACACTCGCCTTAAGAAACTCCTGCTCAACCGTTACAGCGTGCGACTTAGTATTAAGAGCGTCAGTTTGCTCTACAATGGGTTTGCTTGGTTCTGCAACTGGTTGGTATTTTTTAGGAAGCGCAACATCACTCTGAGCAAAATCGATAAGGAGTTCTTCAACGCCCTCAGAAATTAAACGCTTAATAATGGTTTTATCACGCACTAAACCACGCGTTTTTATTTTAATACTGTTTATGTGTTCTTGTTGCTTACTGACACTGTCAACAAACATCCCTGGTACAAGTTCGGCAATCGGTAAGGTGATTAACATAAGAAGGTTAGTGCATAAAAAATCGAGTTTTCATTATCGCCCAACCGAAAAAAATGTCTATAGATCAAGTCTCGAATACGAAATAGGTATGAGTTAATTTTAGAGATTGAGATTAGAGGTTAGGGGTTAGAGGTTAGGGGTTAGGGGTTAGAGATTAGAGGTTAGAGATTAGAGGTTAGAGATTAGAGGTTAGAGGTTAGGGAATTATAAGCGCGATTGTATATCGCGCCATAATTCAGACAGTAACGCGGGGTAAACCCGCTGCTACATTTTATTCCTGAAAGTATGTGCCCCAACCGTCATACTCAACGTCACATTGCTGTGCAAGGGCTTCTAATTTATCAACATCTTCCATTATGACTTCAACGTCAAGCTCAGCTTCAACAACGACGTCAAAGCTCCATACTTTTTGGCCATCTTCTAGCTCAAGTTCTGCAGGTTCTTCAACATCGTAGCCAAGTTTAAATGCGGCTAGCGCAGCTTGCTCTAATTTTTCGAAGTTTTCACTTACGAAGTGATGTTCAACTTCATACAGTACTTCAGGATCTGAGCCATCTTCAAGGAGTGAAGTAACAATGTCTTCACTAATTTCGCGCCAATTTTCCATTATTTATTTCTCACTTGAGCATCTAATTCAGTTATTTTAGCAGCCATAATATTATGAACATGCGACGCATGCTCACGTGCAGTTACGTCTTTATCAAGATAAATCGGCGCTAACATTTCAAGGTAAATTGTACCATTGTCTAAGCGGTTTAGCTTAATAGTTTTATGCGTGGTACTCATACAAACAGGCACAATGGGGACATCTGCACTCATTGCGGTATGAAATGCCCCCGTTTTAAAAGGCAGTAAACCGCGACCATAACTCCGAGTTCCCTCTGGGAACATCCACACAGACAGACCTTTTTGCTTTATTTTTTCGGCTGATTTAGAAATGGTACCCGCTGCTTTTGAGCGGTTTGCACGGTCAATTAAAATATTACCTGAAAGCCAGTATAGCTGACCAAAAAACGGAATCCACTTTAAGCTTTTCTTACCAAGGCTGACACAATTTTCTGGCACCATCGCGGGTAAGGTGAATATGTCGTAGTTGTTTTGATGATTTGCTACATACACTGCTGGACCCACATTTTTAGCGTCAGGGTGATAAGTCAGCTCAAGCTTAACGCCTAGCAATACCGCCATTTTACTAAACCAACCTGAAACAATGTGCACATTATTATTGTGAAATGGTTTAAAAATGCATAAAAGCAAACCAAACACACAGCTTAAAACAATAAATAACGCCATGATAATAATACGAAAAACAGCTAACAAACGGATTCTCCTCGAGTAAATCAGCGCGCATTATAACGTGAAATATGTCATTACCATAGCTTTTGGCGTACATGTGTGCGCTAAGATATTAATCTCTTTTCGTTGCAATAAAAAAGGCCTGCTTAGCAGGCCTTCTTAATTTACTCACTCAAATCTGTTGAGGATTCATCTGGTTCATCGGTGTGTGTTATTTCTACCACCGCTTCATCTACACGCTGTAACCCTCGTGGTAGCTTATTACCTCGTCGACCGCGCTCACCATGATAATGCTCAAGATCACTTGGTTTTAAGGTTAATTTACGCTTGCCTGCATGAAGTGTCACACTGCTGCCCTCTGGCACCACCGCAAGTACTTTTACAAACTCTTCACGGGCTTGTACTTTTGCACTAGGAATAGAAATAATCTTGTTTCCCTTGCCTTTGCTTAGCTTAGGTAAATCACGTAATGGGAATAACAGCATACGGCCTTCATTTGAAATCGCCATACAGTAATCTGTCGCAACATCACTCACACGGATAGGAGCAAGTAGCTCTCCGCCTTTAGGCACGCTAACCAGCGCTTTACCATTCTTATTCTTACTAACAAGATCTTTAAAGTCGCTAATAAAGCCATAACCTGCATCTGAAGCCATCAATAATACTTGATTGTCTTCTGCCATCACCACATGTTCAAAGTTAGCCCCAGAGCTTAAATTAAAGCGCCCTGTCATTGGCTCACCTTGGCTTCGCGCTGACGGTAAGCTGTGCGCATCCGTGGCAAATGCTCGACCACTTGAGTCAAGGAACACCGCAGGCTGGTTGCTCTTACCTCGCGCCGATGCTTTGTAGTTATCGCCCGATTTATAGCTGAGTCCTTCCACATCTAAATCATGGCCTTTACCGACACGTGCCCAGCCTTTTTCAGACAGCACAACAGTGACTGATTCTGATGGAATAAGATCTTTCTCGCTCAATGCTTTTGCTTCAACACGCTCAACAACAGGTGAACGACGATCGTCTCCGTACATTTCAGCAGCTTCTTGAATTTCTTTCTTCATTAACGTCGACATACGACGATCTGAGCCTAGCGTTTGCTCTAATTTATCACGCTCTTTGGCAAGCTCATCCTGCTCGCCTTTAATTTTAAACTCTTCAAGTTTTGCTAAGTGACGTAGTTTTAATTCTAAAATCGCTTCGGCTTGCGTGTCTGTTATTGCGAAACGCTCCATCAGCACTGGCTTTGGCTTATCTTCAGTACGGATGATTTCAATCACTTCATCAATATTTAAGAAAGCAGTTAATAAACCTTCTAAAATATGTAAGCGCGCAAGTACTTTATCTAAACGGTACTGTAAACGACGACGTACTGTTTCACGGCGGAACGTTAACCATTCAGTTAAAATGCTGAGTAAATCTTTTACTTGTGGGCGTCCATCTAAACCCAGCATATTTAAGTTTACGCGGTAGTTCTTTTCTAAATCGGTTGTCGCAAATAAGTGGGCCATTAATGGCTCTGCTTTAATGCGATTTGAGCGCGGTACAATAACGATACGCGTTGGGTTTTCGTGATCAGATTCATCACGTAAATCTGCCACCATTGGCAGCTTTTTCGCATTCATTTGCGCCGCTATTTGTTCAAGTACCTTAGCACCTGAACATTGATGCGGTAGCGCCGTAATAACAATATCACCGTGTTCTTCGGTGTAGATTGCCCGCATTTTAATTGAACCACGACCAGTTTGATAAATTTTACGAATATCGTCTTTTGGTGTGATGATCTCAGCTTCTGTTGGGTAATCAGGCGCATGCACTAATTCCAGCAGTTCTTCGATTTCAGTTTTTGGTTTATCGAGTAATAAACAACATGCACTCGCCACTTCACGCACATTGTGTGGTGGAATATCGGTTGCCATCCCCACCGCAATACCCGTCACACCATTAAGTAAAATATGCGGTAAACGAGCAGGCAGCACCATCGGCTCATCTAATGTGCCATCAAAGTTAGCCGTCCAATCAACAGTTCCCTGCCCAAGCTCTTTAAGTAAAACTTCTGAGAACTTTGATAAACGTGCTTCGGTATAACGCATTGCAGCAAATGACTTAGGGTCATCCGCGGCCCCCCAGTTACCTTGCCCATCCACCAGCGGATAACGGTAAGAAAACGGCTGCGCCATTAAGACCATGGCTTCGTAACATGCGCTGTCACCATGTGGATGGTATTTACCTAAAACATCACCCACGGTACGCGCTGATTTTTTATATTTTGCTTGTGCCGATAAGCCCAGCTCACTCATCGCATAAATAATACGGCGCTGTACAGGTTTTAGACCATCGCCTACATGCGGTAAGGCGCGGTCCATAATGACGTACATCGAATAATTTAAATAGGCGTCTTCAGTAAAGCGCCCCATTGTTTGTTGTTCTATGCCCTGCATCAGCAAGGTATCTGTATCACTCATTAACGCTTACCTATTTTTTCTTAGCGCTAACGCGGTAAATCGCATTAGCGTAATCGTCTGAGATCAATAAGCTGCCATCTGCAAGTTCTGCAAATGCAACTGGGCGACCAAATGTTTCTTCATTTTGCATAAAGCCAGTAATGAATGGGGTGTACTTTGTAATACGGCCTTGTTCAACATTGGCTAGCATGACTCTATAACCCGACTTTTTCGAGCGATTCCACGAACCATGCTCAGCAACAAATAACTGTTCTTTGTAGTTGGCCGGAAATTGCTTACCGTTGTAGAAATGAATACCGAGTGGTGCAACATGCGCCCCCAGCGCCAGTGCAGGTGATTTGTAATCAGCAATACGCTTACTTTTGCCAAATTCAGGGTCTAAAATAGCCCCTGCATGCACATAAGGGAAACCGTAATGAGCGCCTTCTTCTCCTTCACCTACTCGGTTTATCTCGCATGGAGGCATGTCATCGCCCATCATGTCACGGCCATTGTCACTGAACCAAAAAGCATGGGTAGTTGGGTGATAGTCAAAGCCCACTGAATTACGTACACCTTTGGCAATCGTTTTAATTTCTTTGGTATCAACATCCAAAGAGAAAATACGGCCGTACTTGTCATCTTCTGCACAAATATTACACGGTACACCAACAGGCACAATTAACTCCCCCGTTGGCGCAAAGCTAATAAACTTCCAGCCATGGTGACGATCGGTTGGGAACTTATCGTAAACCACCTCAAATTTGGGTGCTTTTAAATGTTTATCAATTTCTTTAAAACGAATAATACGTGACACTTCAGCAACGTATAAATCGCCGTCTTTTATTGCTAAACCCGACGGCATTTCGAGCCCTTTGGCTATCACAATTTTCTTATCTGCTACACCATCACTGTTATGATCGATAAGCGCATAAACATTGCCCGCTTTTCGCGAGCCGACATACACAATGCCTTTTTTAGAAACGGCAATTTGACGCGCATTCTCAACATTATCTGCAAATAAACTAACGTTGAAGCCATCAGCAACCGTTAGTTTATCTAAAATATCTTTTGCCATCACTGGCGCTGACAACAAGCTCAGTGATAATAATGAAGTCAGTATTTTTTTCATTTTTCTTGCCTTTTAATTCATTTTCAGCAACTAAGTTGCAGCTCTATATTTAATGCCTATTAAACCAAAAGATGTCAAAAAGCATAAGCTGGCCCCATTGATTTTACTGATGTCTCTGATTCCAGTTCTTTAATATTCAACAAGTGCTCTGTCAAAAAAGGGCAAAAATAACGCATATGCTGTCAAAATAATTTGTATGTTATTACCATATTAGCTGACTTCTGAACAACAATCCATTTTGTAATGACGATAATACCCGTGTACAAATTGGTCCATATTACCTCCATGCTTTGGGGTATGTTTTTAATTCGATAGATCCTACTATTGATAAACCTTTATCACTAGGAAGCAATTCATGAACACAGTAGTCTCCGATTGGCAAATCGTCACCGTTATTGATGAAAAAGGTCAATCAGTCGGTGACGTTCTTTTTTGTACGTGTATTAAAGACACTCGCAATCGCTTCCAGCCGGGTGATTATATCTGTACTTCTCGTATCACCCACTTCAATACTTATACATGTTTGATCAAAACAATTTCAGGTAGCCTTTACCAAGTTTTAGAGGAAGGTAAGCGAAGTAACATAGAGCTTCGCTATTTTCCTTTACTCAGGCAAGGTTTCAGCCCTGAACAAATTAACGCGTTGCAAGGCTTACCCATGACCACAGCACACTGATCTCTCAATATCAACTGGAAAAAATCGTGCAAAAATCTAATACCGATTTACACAAAGTAGGATGTACAGCGCGTCACAATAAAAAGCCAACTAACAGATAACAAAAAATATTTAGTTTTCCCAATCATCGACGATTTCTAGTTCATAACTATCTTGTTCAATTGTTGCAATTTTGATATCGATATCTTCGGATAAGCTTCGAATTATTTTCCTTAGATACTGAGCATCATTGTTTAACATTTTATGCCCAATAATCACCTCTTTAATTGCAGAGGAATCGTAACGAACTAATCCACTTTGATTCTCTAGTAAAACCCTAACTTCGTTTTCATATTTCCAAGAACGAGCTTTCGTTCTTTTAATATCTAAACCAATACCTTTAGTTAGAGCCTCACCTCCGTGCTCTGGTGGATCACTAATATAGTCAACCACCCAGTCAATATGCCTCACTATATCTAGCTTAGGAAAATTATTGTCATAATTGACTGGACATAAAATAGGAGAGGTTTCGCTTTCTAATGAAGACAATAACTCTTTCTGATCGAATACTATACAGAAACCTCTGAGGCCATCAGCATAGTGTGACCACATTAACTGATTTTTAAGAGAGTGTTGATTAAACTCAGAAAAGCAAAGGCAACCATCGTCACGTAATGATTCATATAGCTTTTCGCTAATTATTTGATAAACCCAATCAAATTCCCTAAATTCGAAACCTTCATACTTCAATTCATCAATAAGATCGTAACAGCTAGGATCATATTTCGCTCTATCTTCCAAAGCTGAAATGTACTTTTTAAATAAGGATATGTGCGGCTTGCTCTGAGGATATGGTAAAAATTCAAACCTCCCTTCAAACGGATCATTGAAGTCATAAAAACTTGAAAACCACAATTTACCGTTTGCTAGGCTACTGAACGCGTTGTGGCTTACAGATTGAAATTTAAGTAACTTGTCCATCTTTAAATTTAACTACTTCCAAACATGATTAAACCTTTAAAAACATTACTTCTTCCCAATATCGAGGATCGCATTTAAAGGTAAAAATGTATCATTATATTGCAGTTTAAGCATTGTTTTGACTTAATTTACCTATCATTGACGGCTAACGATAAATCCTGATCTTTCATAAATATCGGAGCATCTTCATTTCTAGCAATGATAGGCATGTTTAAAGTACTTGAGGCGATAAGCAGCTCTCGACCAACTCTGGCTTTATTCATTACATAGCTTAACTCAATAACATTGATTCCAGACTTAGCATAAAGCTGATGAACTAAAGGATCGTCATCATAAGAAATTAGCCAAGGGTTTCTTTGATGTTTTACAGCATTAGCGAATGTTGTGTGTTGGTGGTTATTAAAACAGTAATTTTTATAAATATTTTTACCTTCCTTAACATAAGGAGGATCTGCATAAATAAAACAATTTCCCTGCTCTAATTTATATACTAGTGAAGAGGCATCTTCGTTCTTTACGATAATTTTTCTTTTGAATTTAGCTATATTTTCAATTCGTTGAATGAGATTAGCTTTGTTAAAGCGACAATCTATTAAATATTCGCCTATTTGAGCTTGCCCACCAATTGGGCCAGCATGAAGTATCCCCGACCTATTCGTTCTGTTTAAAAAGAAAACACTTAATGCTTTTTCTATATCTGACGAGTCTACATTCCCTTCAAAAATAGCTTTATATTTGTGCCAAGTATCTAAATCAACTTTTACCTTTCGAATTTCTTTACTAAGAGCTTTGGTATTATTTACTGCTGCATCCCAAAATTCAGCAATAAACGGATTCGCATCATTCAAAACTAATTTGCCAATAATACCAGCTTCAAGTAGAGGCAAAGAACCTCCTGCCCCACCACAAAACGGCTCTACAAATTTAGTTCCTTTAAGATCATTTGAAACCAAGAAAACAGCTAAAAATTTCGAAAGCTTCCCCTTCCCCCCCGGATACCTAAAAGGAGATAAATTTGATTTCAATTTTGGTAGCTCGAAAGATTTTATGACGCGTTTAGACTTCAAGCTATCAATAGCTTCTTTCGTATATCTTGGCTTATCCACAATATTTATTTCTTAACATTTAACCCGTTTCTAGATACCAGCTCTAAAACTTTTCCACCCGGCATCAGACTTATAGAAGCATGTCGGTGCGCTAGTGCGATTGGAACAACCGCATTTTCGTACAGCTCTAGTTCAAAAAATTTAATTATACCGAGAGTTCTTTCCAAAGTATCCTGATATTTAAACAGTTCACTTTTCGCCACTTGAAAATCCTCTCTTTTTCCTTTTCTTTCAAAGGGGTAAGGGATGCAAAAAGTAAAAATTCTTCCACTATCAGTTTTGTATAAGAAGTCTTGCCCGTAATATGTCTCATAGCCTATACAACCTTGTGGATCGTACTTCCCTTTAATCCAGCGCCCCTTGTATCTATCGGTTAACAACTTGATCGTATTTTTCTTAATATGCTTACTCAACGCACTAGCGTGTTCTGCAACCTGACCAGTTTTTATTAACCCTAAAATTAAAGGCACTTTATAACCTCTGCTTTTCATATCTTCAGAAATATCAAAGTAGAGCTTCATAAGCCTTCTATGAATATCGGCAGGCTCGCCAAAAATAGCTAAAGGTCCATCAACAAAGAAAGCCATTTCACTGAGGGTTTCTGGTTGATAGTGGTGAAGCATTCGAATTAAGTTTGCAATATTTAGGTGTTCAACAACGTTCATAAAACGTGTTATAGCAGAAGCATTGTCACCAAACTCAGTAATTGGTTCGTGCAAACGTAATGAATCAGTTAGATAAACCTCTTCACCACAACTAGCACATTTATGTATTGTATTAATGTCACTGAAAATGAAAGGAGTCTGAGGCTTTTCCTTACATGAAGGGCATTTAGCAATAAGGATCGTATTCTCGTCTTCGATAGCTAACAATGTACCAGCTACGTTAAAATCACCACTCTGTGCCATTTTGGTTCTACCGTCAGAAAGCTGTTCCCATACAGCTCTTCTAAAGCCATCAGCGACTGAAGTTGCACCTTTGTACCTAATGTTACTTCCGGGCAGTGTAAACGAAATAGCATCTGCATTCCGATGCAATTCAGCAACTTTAAAGGGATCTATATACCGACTTTCAGGTGAGGTTAACCCCTCATAATTATTAACATTGATTAGGACTATACTGTTTTTGACATAACCAATTTGTGTGCTAGGAAACATACCGTTAATAGGCTCGGAATAAGGACTGGCATCAGAAGCAAAAACCGTTGATGGCAATACACTACTAGGTTCAATATCAACGAAGTCCTTTACAATTTCCTTAGCTTCTTCTTCTGTAGGCTCTTTTATAAAGTCGCACTCATCCAAAAAGGCCGCAACGTCAGGGTTTCGGACTAAATCTGAATGCCCTCCTTTAGAGGCGCGTTCTCGGCTATATGGCATTCTGGCCTCCGCACTTATAATTAACCAACTCAATTTTAAGTTCTTCAGGCGTGAAGCGGTTTATTTGGGTTGGTATCACAAATGGAGACGATAATGTTTTTATTCGAGCAAAACCCACATCCTGAGCAGTTTTTAATGAAGCATGGAAATCTGCAAAATCATAGAACTTTCCTAGTGCTCTCAATTCATCTTCGTTATTCAAGTGAGTTACGAACCAATTTTCAGTGTTAGCAAGTATATTGGGGTGAATAGATGAAGGCTCTTGGGTAGCATATACAAATGCTATTTTCGCTTTAGCACCTTCTTTTGCAATTCTAGGCCATGTATCTGTTAGATCGTCTTTTCGACCAATTAAGTTGTGTGCTTCTTCCACATAAACCACTGTATTTTGTGGGACAACTCCTCTATTCATAGCTGCAAATGCCGAATCAAATATTCTCTGTGCAATTCTTTTAGATAAAATAGTTCTTACTTCAACAGGCCCAACAGAAAGATCCAATATAACAATTTTCCCAACGCTCAAATGGGTTAATATCTCTTCAATCACATCACTCTGTCTATGGGGAGAGTGGTATGCGGAATATGATACAATTGCTCTATAGCCGCGAATATCGTTTTTCTGAGCATTTTTTCTAGCTAATACGTTCAAATAAGATTCTAAAGTTGCATCCACCCAAGATTTTCCACCAGTTTTGGAAGTTAAGCCAACAACTCTTTGGTCATTGTCTTCTTGTTCAGATTTCAATGAGTAATTTCTTTGACGAGCACACTTGAACCACTCAATCGCATTATCCACATCAAATGTAGCGAGTGTCCCTCTTCGGCTTTTAATTGTTCTATCAGGCTTTACACCAGATGAAGTTTCGATTTCATCAAGTATTGATTGACTAACCGGGAAGCTCACCTTAAACCCAGCAGGTTGCCTATATCCAGCCTCCGACAAGATGCATTGAAACACTGCTTTTCTTACTTGCCAGCGGTTATATTCGGAAAAATCAGATTGTTCGGGTTCATCTAAACTACTCTCAAAAAATTGATTAAGATCTGTTTGTGAACGATATGGGTCATCATGCGCTAGTTTGTTAATTAAGTTTAAAGCTGGAGCACAATCTAAATAGAAGTTAGTCCTTAAATCCTCAAAACCGGGAGTATTAATGGCGCGATATCTAACACAATCATCACCAAAAACTTCTGCAATTGAACTACCATCGTCCTGATGGTTAGCGTTAGCATATTCACCATTTAGATCAAAAATAATTTGACCAACTTTAATCCCATCTCGAATAGCAGACATTGCCACAGAAGAAATTGTAGTTTTTACAGTGTTAGATTTACCCGTTCTTGTCATACCAAGAATAGCAGTTCTTCTAGCAAGAAAATCAGTTGGCTGAATAGTGACAGGTACAAGCTCTTCATTTGGTCCTCTATGCAACCTATCTGAAGATGTATATCTGACTTTTCCTATTTCTATTGGGTTAGGTACTTGAGAAAAGCCTGATTTTAAAGCTTCTTCTTCAGCTTTTTTGGCAACCTCTGGATTCATATGATTTACGATCATTTCTAAAGCATGACCACGAGGTTTAAATACTCTCAATTTGGTTGAAGACATGTAATTTTCAATATCACTCCCCAATCTCAAATCACCATCTTTAACGTAGAATGTACCCAAAATCCTACATTTTAATGCACCGTATTGAAGTTCTGATTGTGTAAGAGCATCTAAACCATCATGCACATCTTGAGTAAAGATTTCGTCTTCTGTTCTACGCTGATTATGCTCAATTCTTGTGCGTAACAAATCCACATCAGTTGGTAACCCTGACGGGCCTAGAACCCTCAATAACACAACTTCCCTATCAAGCTCGTGAGCTTCGCTTAGCCTTTCCGGATCAAAGCCTGAAGCAATAAGAAAGCTATTGTGAGGAATGCCTGCAACCCTTTCTTTCCATGCATCATTAGTCAACACTAACGCCTCACTAAAATTCATAGAGTACACATAACCAACGTGGTTTTCTTTAGCAGCCCCCACAAGTTTAGCTAATTTGTTTTCTTTGGCGATCTCATTATAAATTTTCATAAAATTTCCTATTTTACTAAGCTGATAGGCTTTAGAATCCCTTATGCTTAACTACTTCATCGTAAATTAATTTAAACTTTTCTATATAGCTTTCTTTATCTTCAGGATGCTGTTTGAAATATCTCTTATAAAGCTCAGAAGCTCCATTTCCCCATACACCTGTGCTTTTTTGATCGTTGTACCACTTTTTAGCCTTGGTTCTGTCTGAGTGAATATCTTCGAGAGAGTAATCCCTAAAGCAGATTTGTTTGTTGTAAGCAGGGTTTTTGACAGTCCAAAAAGAATCAGTATCACTTAGTTCACTTAAAAAAGTAGACAATACTTTTTCAGGTGAGTCTCCACCGGGCAGCGCAATGTAATTTTTAAGCTTCGATATTTTATTGGTGGCAACATCACCATCAACAACGACAACAGAGTTGGGGTATAGGAATGCAGGTATTTTCTGCTTCGCTAGTTGAATCAAATTTTCGCAACCCAAAGAACAGTCAACATAATTTAATCCTTTAAATTTTCTACCTAAACAAGCCCTTGAGAAATCGCGACACTCCTCATCTTCAGCAAAAACGTCTACCGAAAATTTAAGTACCTTTCCTAAAGATACATCTAAATGATTCTTTATTTTTTCTGCGTTTAAATCCTGTTCTAGAGTTACCACACCATCAGACTTTTTGAGGTAAATGACTTTGGTTGAATCTTCTCTACCTTTTGTATTGCTCGTTTCAATTGCCTTCTCAATCATCGGCATAGAATGTGTTGTAGCAATTATTTGAATATTAAGCTTTGACGAGAAGTTCATTAACGCTTCAAGCAGTTTAAGTTGTGCCCCCGAATACAATGCTGCATCTATTTCATCAATAGCTAAAATTCCGCCTTTGTAGTCCTCCGGGAAAGAGTCTTTCAATCGTTTGAATGACAAAATGGCGAGTAGAATTTTACCAACGTTATCTTGTCCCGCAGAATTAGATCTCCAGTCATAGTGGTCAGAGGTAACCCCCGCAGTTTCTTTATTTTTACTTTTTAAGTAGTCAACTTTTTCCAGCTTATCACCAGATATTAAAATTGTTCGATACCACTTTTTATAAAACTCAACTTCACTATCGCTTAGTGTTATCGAAGGGTCTTCATCAAAACCAGACTCTTCCGCGTTTGGTAGTAATCGCTTAAGACTCAGAAATATTACTGGTAGTTGAATATAGCCTGAGCCAGCACTTCTATTGCCTTTTCGCCAAAACCTTAAATGGCTTGTAGCATTTCTTCTAGCTAAGCTTTCGATAGTAAATTTTTCTTCTGAACCTGAAAGTGTTAGTGTCCACTCATGCTCTTTAGGTACATCGAACTTCGGTGATAACCTGAATTTGTCGCTAAAACTAGAGCGAAAGCTTCCTCCTGACAATGGGGACAGCCCATGCATAACATGTGTTTTACCTATCGAAAACGTTTGAGTTAACATGCCTAATAGTGTGCTCTTTTGAGTTCCATTTTGGCCTGCAATCAAAGTCACCTGCTTGCCTAAATCAAATTCTAAGTTTTGAAAACCTCGAAATTTTTCTACATGCATAGAATCAATTATCACTTTAACTCCTTTTATTTAATTCTTATATCCGGGCGCTATAGCTAAGCAATTTAGGCCACTAAGTTTATCTATATTTCTAAGCCATAAATGGTATTCACCACCACTAAGCGAGGCATTGCTACTACAATCTACATTCCACTGACGCATTAAGTAGCCTAAAAGCGCCTCTCGCACCTCTAAATACAAAACGCCATCCGACATCCCGAAATCTAATTCGATAGCTTTAGAATGCTTTACAGATGGATGTACGACTAATTCGATATTGATAATGTTGTGCCATTGTTTGTCATATTCACCAGCTTGCATAGTAGCTATTGGCTTTTGAATTTCAGTTACGTTTTGTAATCGCGTACAAACAAAGTCACGAAACTCCTGTGATTTCTTATCAAACGCACGCACATGCCAACGCTGACCGTTATTAGTTATTGCGTGAGGAATGATCTCACGAAAACTTTCACCAGAGCTTAACGAGATATAATCGCACGAGATAGCGTGGCGGTTGTTGATCGCACGCATTAGCGTAGCGATAACGTCAGAGTCAGGGTGTATTAATCTAGTGGCATCAATACATTTTTCTGATGGGTTAATGCCTTGCGATATACCGTCACCGAAACCACGACACAAACTTCCTAAAATAGCCTCTGGATTATGCTCAAAAACTGGTTGGAATTCGTTAGTGCGGTAATACTGTTTTGTCTCATGTTTTAGCGTCATATTGTTTGGCGCTAACTCTTTATACAAAGTTAGATCACGTGAACATGACGCAAGGCCAGTCTTAAAGTGATTGACAAGATCAGCCCTCGCCAATTGCCCAATAAACTGTAGGCAAAAGTCGATAAATGCTAGTCGCTCTCTCTGTGCGTAGTTAAGTTCTGCGAGTTCAGTCACTGTAACTTTTAATTATTTTTATGTTTATTAATTATCACATTAGTACCAAACCAAACAACTTGCAATCAAAATAGTAATATCATTTAGATATTATCATTTTGATTTGATCTATCATAATTTACTGCTTAACTGAAAAGTAACTTCATTAAAACAAGCTCAACACCATGTTACTTATTCGTCCATATACTAAAGCCACTGACACCTTGCCCAGTTATCTACTCCGCTTAACAGCGGCAAACTATTATCAAAACTCGATGCAACTATTGCGTGATGAGCATTACTTGTTAACCAACAACAGGCTGCCGGGTAAAAAAATTTTCTTTGGTGATTTTAATCTTGATCGAGTTGCAATGCTTGCAAATATTAATGCTGCCCAACTCAGTGAATTAAGCTTCAAGCATACTTTTAGCACTCGCTGTATGGCGTTTGGACAAGAGTTTTTGACCAAAGCAATTAACTTTTCTTATGTGCGTTTATGTCCTTTTTGCTATCAGGAACAGCAATCGATTCCGTTCGCTAACAGCTTGCTTGCTAAAACTTACTGCACAGAGCACAGTTGCTTGCTTCTATCTACTCACCCAGAGACAAAACGCAGACTCAATTGGGCCACTCACTTTCTTTGGCGTGATGCTCCTGATTGGAAACCGCAAGAATCGATGAACAGCATTTGCGAAGCTGAGCTAGCAATAAATGAACAATTAGAAATGGTAACAAGAAATAACCTAGTAATAGCGGACCAAGTTTTAAATCTTGCTGAGTACTGTGATTTGTTAGAGTTTTTTGCTAGGTTTCATCAGCTAGCTCATACTTCAAGCTGCAATTCAAAATATGATTTCAATACTTGCCGACATTATTACGCTCCTGCTCACTATTACTTAGCGGAATGGCCTGAGCGCTATTTTGAGTTACTAGAGCACTTTGAAACTCATCCAATGGCTTCTTCTCGCTTAACTGGAGTGCGTAAGTGCTTTAGAGATCTCTATGATGATCTTTACAGTCCTGAAAATCAAAACTCAGGCGCTTATAAATTGCTTAAATCAAGGTTTGAGCAGTATCTGAAAGATCATTATTCGACTGGTTTGTTGATGTCATCACTATCAATTGTTAGCGACGAAGTAAAAGCTGAGTCTAGCTACATGAGCAAAGAACAAATATCTAAGATATT
This sequence comes from Pseudoalteromonas sp. MBR-15, assembly GCF_053628915.1. Lineage (NCBI taxonomy): Bacteria > Pseudomonadati > Pseudomonadota > Gammaproteobacteria > Alteromonadales > Pseudoalteromonadaceae > Pseudoalteromonas > Pseudoalteromonas sp. MBR-15. The sequence continues at coordinate 166,516 of NZ_JBRJHH010000006.1, read as the reverse complement.
AAACTGCCGCGTATCGCGAGTTAACCTGTATGTCCGTGAAGGGCTGTTATTAGTGAGTAAAACACTAGTCAATGGCACCGATTTATTTCAACGAAAGGAAGTGTTGAAGCTTAAGACACAATTAAACGAATGCTTATCTCTAGAGCAATGTGCAAGATCACTATGCATAAGCACATATCACCTGAGACAACTACTGCGCTCTGGTGTTATTAAGCCATTGCTTATACCAAGTAAAAACAACCGTGATTGGCTGGTACAGATAACGCTAATTAAAAAAGTTATTAACAAGCTTAAAAGTCGTGCTGATAACAAAAATGATAATACTAAAAATAAGTCAGCAGTTAAGCGGTTTACATTCGCTAAATTCAACTTAGCTAACTTAATCTCAGAAATGCTTAACGGTAAAATTAAGTTTAACTTTGACCTAGATAAACACAACCCTTTATCGCTTAAGCAATTTACACCACATTTTGAGATTGCGGATGACAAAATAGAAGAATACATATCTCCAGCAGAAGCAGTACAACAGCTTGGTGTTAATAAAAATGCTATCTATGACTTCATAAAATTGGGCTATTTAAATTGCGATAAAATTCAAGTTAAGCGCACACCGCGCCCGATTAAAATGATACCTAAAAAGTCGATAGATAATTTTAAATCTAAGTATCGGCTATCAAGCCAACTTAAAAAATCTAGTGGGAAGTTAACGCTTGTATCTGGTCCTAGAGTTGATGGATGTTGCGTAAACCTTTATTCAGCTTAGATTGCCCTTGAAATCAATCACTATAGTTTTTGCCATATTCAATGGAACACTCTGGTTAAATACAAGGCTCGGATATTTATCGATGATAAAATTCTTAAACATCTTTGATTCAAACCCAAATAAATTATTCAGCCATGTTACGCCTACTCTCTGATCTTCAGTAAATTCACTTGTAAAAACAAAGGTTCTGATTGCAGACGTCATCATAGGAAATTTCTCATTACCAATATAACTCTTAAATTTAACTAACACCTTTCCTAAGTCATATAGTTTTTCTTCCAGAGCTAAATTAACGTAACGCCCGATAGCTGAGACTAATTTATTCTCATTTTCTACTAGCTCGGCAACCTGTATTTGGTGATGATACTTTTCTTCTATTGAATAAGCCTGTTTTTTTTTCCATAAAGCCTGACCATCTTGATAGATAAATGAGGAACAAGCTTCAAGTTTAGTGTAAATAATCAATAGCTTATTAATTAAATCAACCGATGTATCAAATATTTGATTTTGAGCTGCTCGTGCTAACTCAAGAGAAAAGCTGTCAGGTGCTACAACTTCAGTCTCAAACGTTGTAACTTCTTTAGCACATGAACCGCATTTACCTTGAAGAATCGTATTTTCGGTTATGGCGGAATTGCATTTGGAGCATTTATCAACTAAAAGAGTGTCGTGTTTGGTGCAGACTAAATAGTATCTTAGTGCCCAAAGAGATAGGATTTTACCCTTATTTTCTGCGAAACAAAGTGGGCATATCTTTATCGACTTGTAATCAAAGTGTCGCTTGTCTTTATTATAAAATTGCCATTGGTCAAATAAATTAAAAACATTATCCATTCCAGTAACTGAATGTAAGTATGATGTCAGTAACTCTCGACTTTTAGCATCTCTTTGCCTAAGTGATATGCTTTGCTGAGAAAGGTGTTGCGACCAATGTTCAAATTGATAATGGTTGAACTTCGCGAGTCTTATGACATAACTTTGTAATGTTTCTTGTTCATCTGGATAAGGACGAATTAACATCATAGCAATCTATCCTAACGAAAAACTTTGGATAAATCGGCTTCATCTGACAGGGTGAAATAGACTCTAGTTTTTTTTCTGTCCTTAAAAAAGGTGTCCTCTTCCTCAGTTAAAAAGTGCTTCACTTGCAGAGTATCAATAGCGATATTATTTGATAAAGGGTTATACTCTTCAGGTACACCTAGGTGCTTCCTTGCTGCCGCTAATAACCTATGCACACCAAGACTATTTTCATTTGAAAAAATTGCCTTACGAGCAGCAGGCTTTATAACTTTTTTCATCAGTTTGGATAAATTCCCACCAGTTAAAGTCATTAACCGCAAAGCAAATTGAGGGTCATCTAAGTTAGCTTTATTATCAAAAGGAAGCTGTTCATCAATTTGTCGTAGTAATTCTAACCATTCGGCAAAGCTTTCTTCTTCACGGCCAAACGTATCAATATGATGTATATTATCAAAGCGATTATACAGTTCACTGCTTCTTTTAATGATATCCAGACACCAAGGCATACCAAAAAGCACCACTGGTATTTTGCTTTGGTTGATAAGATTTTTTATCCAATCTGCCGCGCCAGCTTTTTGATTATCATTGGAGACAGAGAACGCATGTTGAAATTCATCAATGAATATACACTGAGTTTTTAAGTCTTTTATAAGCCCTACATATCGATCTCCAAGTACAGAGCGAATACCTTTTTCGCCTTTTAAAGGATCTCCTATATCTCGCAACATTTTACCGGGGGCCGCTCTAGGGTTTTTGTCGTCAGTTAAAGTAGTCGATACAATTGGAATAATATCTTGTTCTTTTTCATCATCTCTATGCACAGTTTGAGGGTATTTACTTTTAAAATGCTCCATCAATGACGTTTTGCCAACACCACTTAGCCCCAGTATTAATGTGCTAATTGGTTGACTAACATAGTTAGATGCTTTTCCAACCAATATAGCTTCTTCAATATCTTCAATAATTTCATTTAATTGTTGGGTTTTGGCAAAAATTGTTTCTAATTGAGCAATTTTTTCTTCGATAATTTTATTTTCTGCCATCATTTTTATCCTTGAAGGCTGCAAGAAACTCTGAGTTTGATATTGGAGGGGTAATGTCCCCCTTAGGTGTACTTATCTTAGAAGGTCTGGATTTTTCGCTACTACCGTTAACTAGTGTATTCTCACCCACCTTATTCTGCCCCAGATCATTGAATCTAGCAGCCGCTTTGCTATGCGCTAATTTTTTCTTTCGACTAGACAAAACTGAATTATTAAAAATTTCTCTAATTTTTTGTCTAGCTAATGCTAGTGAAACTTCATCCGTTGATTCTTTTGCCATTTTATCCCTATATCTACGACAAATGTTATTTTGAAAGTAAGTTAACCCTTTGGTGTATTCTTGGTCTACCGCTTCAACTGGATAAAACTTTTCATCAGCGGGGTTCAAAACGTGAATGAAAGATAAGCCTTCTCTGTTCCTTTTACAGGTTAATGTTTGATTTCCATATTGTTTGCGAAGAGCTAATAAGAAACCGTTGTCATACTTTATGGTATCCCAGACGATTCCATCCTCCTGATTTTTTCTAGTTTTATTCTCAGATAAAGCTAAATCTAATTTTTTAGGAGAAATTGGTTCTATATCGACATATTTTTCTTCTAATTTCCACACTGCATAAGGTACAACCTTGTCTTTACCATGCGGTGAACGCATATATACATCCACTACCCAAACATAAAATGCCTCTAAAAAATCAGATAGTGAAATGACTGCATTTTTCTCAGGGTCATATTCATTTGAAACAAATAAATTTGAAAACACTTTTCCCGGTTTATTATCCAAAAACTTTTTATTTAACGTATAGAAAAAGCTTTCTACTTGACCTTTATACCAAGGCATCCCGGCTGGGTTTCCTCTACCTGTAATATTAAGATCATATAGCGCATCTTCTAATAAATCGCTGTCAAATTCTTTTCCTCTATCATATGCGATCTCAATAAATGCACCTCTACAGGGCCAATCTCCCTCTACAGATGAAAACTGTTTGAGAAAAGCTGACTTATCTGAAATAGCATGTTTCATTGCTCTAGCCACGCTCACAAAGCTTGGCGACTCAAAGCCAATATAACAGCCTAAAATACATTCAGATTTCTTGTCCAACACTGCGGAAACATATGGGCGACCTAACGGTAGAGCAGTAACGTCATCAACAACAAAGCAATCTCCTGTTGTATGATCTATTTCTGCTCGATCTAGGATATAGAGGGCTTCATCAGGTTTACGAGAAACCCTGTTCTTTTTAGATGCTTCCGACTTACCAACATATGCCTCCAATAGAGATGCAGGTGCTATCTTTTTGGCTCTTAATATAAAACTTTGATAACTAAAAGAGGGTAATCGCTCACCTTCTCTCTCTCCATCATCGATCTCTTTGTTGTGAAGGATAATTTGATCACTCAAATATTCATGTGCTGTTATGAAAGTTGGCCTTGTTTTGTTTTTATACTCTTCAAGTGCTTCAACGATTAATTCTTCAATTTTGTTGGGCTTACGAGGTTTACGATTTCCTTTCTTCTTTGTTTGGGGTATCAGACCCCTTATCCCATAAACATCATGTTGGTCTACCCACCTTTTTAATGTGCGCCAACTAATAATTTCATGACCTATTTCCATAGCTACATCAGCAATTAGATCTCTTATAGGCTTTTTATTAGAACAACCTTTAATGCCACTTTCTTGAAATGCTCTTACAAATTTAAACCTGTCACGAGCTATTTTTTTATCTTCCTCTGAATAACTGTGAAAATCTTTGGCGTTTTCAGAATGCAAGTCATTGTATCTAGGATCTGAAGAAACAACCTCCGCCCTTCCTAAAAAAAGAAGATCATTCAAATCACGTTTCGAATACTTTAGTTTGGCATTCGTGAACGTATCTTCTAGAAAAACGAAGTTTTGCTTGTTGATATTCGTAATTTGATATTGATGGTCATCCTTGATTATAAAATCACCTACGTTATAACTAGCCATTAGAGTTACTCCACAAAATCATCTCAGGCCCAAATGGTTCATCAAAGTCAGCTTCTAACACTTTGAAAAAAATTAATTGATAAATTTCTCCAATGCTGAGGTCGGCTTCATTTATTAAGTCTTGGGCTGACATGCTTTCAAAATGGTGAAAAGCTTCCTTTACCTCAATAATTAATGAAGGTTCTGGTTGCTCTCGTCTTTTTGCAGCGTAAACACGTTTCAAGTTTGATAGCCGAGGTTGTTGTCTTATAAATAAGTCATCTACAAGAATTAGCTCAATTCCAACATTTTGAGGAGGCCACTGTTTCGCTTCAAACTCTATACTGAAGTCATCAGCTAAATACTTTCTTTCCTTTATTTCGTAATAAACTATGGCTATACCACTATCTGTCTTCACCTGTACTTTGAAGTCTGGGGTGTAGCTGTGTCTACCATCTTCCATGTAATAGTAATAACCCAATGGTTGACACTGGTATTCAATAACATCGTCATCAAACTCTAAATAGTAACAAAAATCCTTTTCAAGAGTGCCCTCAGTAAGAACCACAGGTACATCACCTTTTATTGAAGGAAATTTACAAATAGTTTTCTTCTTGAGCTTATTGAGATCTCTTCTTTTTGAAATGTGTTGCATAAAGCTGATTGATGAATTGAGTTAATAGAAGATCTATAGGTGAGAAAAAAGTTGTTGTCAACATATGCTTTATTTTGACAACAACTTTTATAATTTTGACAGCTTTTGATTTAACTCATATTTAAACTTGTGCACGATTACCGTGATCTTCTAGCCACTGACGACGGTCTGAAGAACGCTTTTTAGCAAGCAACATATCCATCATTTCCATGGTTTGCTCTTCCTCATCAAGTGTTAGCTGCACTAAGCGACGTGTATTAGGATCCATGGTGGTTTCGCGTAATTGCAGCGGATTCATCTCACCAAGACCTTTGAAGCGTTGTACATTAACTTTACCGCGTTTTTTCTCTGCTTCTATACGGGCTAAAATGCCATTTTTTTCGTCTTCATCAAGGGCGTAATACACATCCTTACCAATGTCGATTCGAAATAAAGGGGGCATTGCCACGTACACATGGCCTTTTTTGATAAGCGCAGGAAAGTGACGCACAAACAATGCACACAACAAGGTGGCTATGTGTAATCCATCCGAGTCAGCATCCGCTAAGATACAGATTTTATTGTAGCGCAGACCTGATAGGTCACTTGAATCAGGGTCAATGCCGAGTGCCACCGAAATATCGTGCACTTCTTGCGATGCCAAAATTTGCCCAGACTCAACTTCCCACGTATTTAAGATTTTACCTCGCAGCGGCATAATCGCTTGGAACTCGCGATCACGTGCTTGTTTAGCCGAACCACCCGCCGAGTCACCCTCAACTAAAAACAGTTCAGTGCGGTCATTATCTTGCGCGCTGCAATCGGTTAACTTACCAGGTAATGCAGGGCCAGAGGTAATGCGTTTACGCACTACTTTTTTGGCTGCACGTAAACGACGTTGCGCATTAGAGATACATAAATCGGCAAGTAACTCGGCAGTTTCGGTATGCTCGTTTAACCATAAACTAAATGAGTCTTTCACCACACCAGACACAAATGCAGCACATGAACGCGAAGACAGCTTTTCTTTTGTTTGACCTGCAAATTGCGGGTCTTGCATTTTAACTGACAGCACATAACTACAACGCTCCCAAATATCATCTGGGGTCAGTTTTACACCACGTGGCAGTAAGTTTCTAAACTCACAAAACTCACGCATCGCCTCTAAAAGCCCTTGGCGCAAGCCGTTTACATGGGTTCCGCCCTGTGCGGTTGGAATTAAGTTTACATAGCTCTCGGCAATCGATTCACCACCATCAGGTAACCACACAACTGCCCAATCAGCGCCTTCTGTTGAGCTGGCAAACTCACCTATAAACGGCTCTTTAGGCAAGACATCAAAGCCTTTTACAGCCTCATTTAAATAGTCTTTTAGGCCTGTTTCATAGTACCACTCGAGTGTTTCTTTAGTTTGCTTATTGGTAAACTTGATGCGCAAACCTGGGCATAATACGGCTTTGGCTTTTAATAAGTGATTAAGCTTGGTGATCGAAAAGTTCGCTGAGTCAAAATAGCTGGCATCAGGCCAAAAACGAACCGTTGTACCGGTGTTACGCTTACCAACCGTGCCAATAACGTTTAAGTCTTCGACTTTATCGCCGTGTTCAAAGGCCATTCTAAATTGCTGCGCATCGCGGCGAACAGTCACTTCAACACGAGTAGATAGCGCATTCACAACCGAAATACCTACGCCGTGCAAACCACCTGAGAATTGATAGTTCTTATTTGAGAACTTACCACCTGCATGTAGCTTGGTAAAAATAAGCTCTACCCCGGGAATTCCTTCTTCAGGGTGAATATCGATTGGCATCCCTCGGCCATCATCAATGACTTCTAATGAGTTATCTTCATGAAGAATGACATCTATTTTTGTTGCATGGCCTGCCATTGCTTCATCGACACTGTTATCGATAACCTCTTGGCCTAAATGATTAGGACGCACCGTGTCGGTATACATACCAGGGCGGCGTTTAACAGGTTCTAACCCGTTTAAGACTTCAATTGCTTCGGCGTTGTAATTTTGCTGACTCATAGTTTTTATATCTTTTATGCGCTTAGCTATGTTTTACGTGATTTTAAGAAAATCTACAATACTTGCAAAGGTTTGTTCGAAGCCGATAAAACTATGATCGCCTCCAAATTCAACGCGTTGCTTACATTGAGAATAATATTTAACCGCCTCTTGATAAGGCAGTACTTCGTCGCCTGTTTGCTGTAACAAATAGAGTAATGACGGCGTTTTTATTTGCGCTAAATACAAGCTGCGCAATGCATCCATATGCCGCTTATCAAGCTCATAATGAACATTTTGATACGGGTTATAGTTTGGCCCCAAGAGATTATCAAGCAGCTCAAAAGGACGAACCGCGGGATTAATGACAACAGCAGGGAGGCCATAACGCTGCGACAAATACGTCGCATAAAACCCACCAAGCGAACTGCCTAACAACACGGTATCTGCCGTGATGAGCTGCTCTAGCTGTAGCATGGCATGCAATGGCTCATGGGTTAAACGAGGCACTTGATAGTCAACATCAAATTGCGCCATATGCTCACCAAAACGCACCGCTTTATAAGACTTTTCAGAGCTGTTAAAGCCATGAATATAAATTACCCTTTTAGCCATACTACATCCGTTGTTAACTGCACGCTATGCGTATCATCAAAGTTTAGGGTAATTAAACGAAAAGCAGGCCCTAAATCCTCTTGCTGCCACTGTGTAGTTTGCTTGGTAAACTGGATGGAGCTTGCGGGTGTTGCGTATATATTCAAGCCGCGAAATGCATACTTATAATCATGATGAACGTGACCATGAAACAACGCGATGCAGTGATGAGTGTTCACCAACGCATTTAACAATTGCGGGCCATTTTCAAGGAGGTGTTTATCGAGATAACCGTTTATAGGTAATGGGTTATGATGACAAAACACCACACTAGGTGTGTCATCCACTCCCTTACTAAGCTCCTCTAAATGCGCCTGCTTTACCCACCCCGCAGGTGTTGCACCTTTCGAGTTAGCCAACAATAATTGCCCACCCTGAAAAGTAATTCGCTTATGGCTTAAAATGTGAGAACCCGCAATCGCGTGGTATTCCTGTAACTCATCGTGATTACCCGGCAACCAAAATACGGGACACAACAACGGTGAATCCGCAATTAGTTTAGCGAATAACTGGTATGAATCGCTGCTATGATCTTGCGTTAAGTCACCACCAAATACAACGCAGTCGACTTGATGTTCTGCAATTGCGGCTAAACAACGTGCAAAATACTCTGCGGTATTAACCCCAAAGTACTCGCCACTTTGATCTTTAAATAAGTGACAATCTGTAATATGGGCAACCGTTAACTGCGATTTTTCAAAATGGTAAGCGTCGCTAAACCAAGCCATTGTTAACATCCCAATTTAATACTGCGCGACCATTTTCAACACAAGCCACTAACCAGTCATATAAAAAAGCATTCAGCTGATATTTCTCGTCTTTTTGATGCATATTTGGATTAGGATAAGCATACGAAGGTTTAATGCGCTGATGAAAATCATGATGAATTATTTCGGCGACTTTCGCATCATGGTACATACGAACGGTTAAATACAGCGGTTTAACCGAATGTACGTGTCCCGCTTCCTGACTAATCGAGATATCCATGGTGTACTTTGCTGTATTGTCAATTTTGACCACAAAGGTACTACTTCCCAACTGAACTTTGCGTTCTTGGTCAACTTGACGCTCCTGAGGAAGTAACTTTAATGCACGCACATAATTGTGCTCACACAAAGTTAAGTACTTAGGTAAGCTCTGAATGTAACGTTGTTCAGCCGTGACGTACGTCAAAATGCCCCCTACTTGTTAGTCGTTTTGCAAATCAGACATTATACGTTGCCTGTTCAGTGCTAACCATTGTAGCGAAATAACCGTTGCAGCATTGTCTATTTCACCTTGCTCCAATCGCAGCATGGCTTCATCATATGACATTATATGTGTTTTGATGTCTTCATCTTCGTTATCAAGACCAAAAATACCACCTTGGTATTGAGATAGGTCAGTATAGGCTAAATACAAGAACAAACGCTCTGTTGTTCCACCCGGACTTGAAAGATACGACATCATGAATTCAAGTTTATCAAGCTCAATCCCCGCCTCTTCAAACGCTTCGCGTTTGGCGACTTCTTCATAGTCAGTACTGCCATCAGCCATACCCGCTATGCATTCAAGTAACCAAGGAGAGTGTTTTGAGGCCAATGCCCCAATGCGTATTTGCTCAATTAACAGCACCTGATCAGTCACCGGATCATAAGGAAGTACGGCAACCGCATGGCCTCGTTCTAATATTTCACGCTTTACTTCGACAGACTGTCCACCGGCAAACAGTGCATGACGAAAGCAATATAAATTGATCTTAAAAAAACCATCATAAACACGTTCAATAGGCTTTAACTCTATGTCGTCATGGCTAAATTGTGAGATTGCGGTTATTTTCATTCTCTATTTCCTATACATTATGCGTAAAAAATACGGCCAATTATATTCTGTTACACTTGGACATGCAGATTTACGTATTTTTTTTTTGGTTATTCATTAAAAAAGAGTACCATGGTGACAGTACGAAAATTGTCTAAGGACTGAACGAACAATGAAAAAAACACTACTCGCTGCGCTTATCGGTTTTTCAAGCGCATTGACTGCAACAGCAAGTTACGCTGAAGACCTACTTCAAGTTTACGAGATTGCAACAGCAAACGATCCTACCGTACTTAAAGCAAAAGCCCAAGCAGATGCGCAAGCTTATGAGAGCGATCGCGCGTTAAGTGCACTATTACCGCAAATTGGTCTTAGCCTTGGCTATGAATCAACAGATTCAACATTATACGAAGGCACTGATGCGACAGGTTATGCTGAGTTTAGTCGCGATACAGATGTATTCAGCCGTGGCATCAGCTTAAGCCAAACATTATTTGATTTAGGTGCTTGGAATACCCTAGGTATTGCTGATAAACAGGCTTTACAAGCATCTGCACAATACGACTTTGCAAAACAAGATCTTATCGTGCGTGTGGCTGAAGGCTATTTCAATGTATTGAGCGCGATTGATAACTTAGAGTTTGTGCAAGCTGAGAAACGTGCCATTGAGCGCCAACTTCAACAAACAAAAGAGCGCTATGCAGTGGGTTTAACCGCGATAACTGACGTTCATGAAGCTCAAGCTCAGTTTGATAACTCAGTCGCAAAAGAAATTGTTGCTAAGAACAGTGTCGAAACAGCGCGTGAGCAACTTCGTGAAATTACGGGTAAATATCATGCTAAATTAGACATGTTGAACACGGACACTTTTTCAACGGTTGCACCTAGTAAACAGTCAACTGATTACATAAAAATCGCTGAAGAGAAAAACTTAAATCTGCAAGTGTCAAAAGTGACTGTCGATATTGCAAAAGATCAAATCGACTTAGCAAAAGCAGGGCACTACCCTAAACTGACACTCAACGCATCGTACAGTGACGGCCTAGAAGATTTAAATAAAAACTCACATGAGCCACGCACAGATACGGCCAGAGTGGGCGTTAATTTCAGTGTACCAATTTACTCTGGTGGAGCAACCGTAGCTGCGACAGATCAAGCGCGTGCATTCTACGTTGCAGCAAGCGAAGATTTAGAAGCAAGTTTACGTGCAGTTACACGTTCTGTTATTACGTCTTATAACCAAGTGGTTTCAGATATCGCTACATACAAAGCACTTCAACAAGCGGTTGTGTCAGCCGAAAGTGCATTAAAAGCGACTGAAGCAGGTTTTGAAGTTGGTACACGTACCATTGTTGACGTACTGATCAGCACGCAAAATCTTTATAACGCGAAAAGTAACCTTGCCAACGTACGTTACCGTTATGTTGTTTCTACATTACGCTTGAAGCAAGCTGCGGGTACATTAACAGGTGAAGACCTCGTCGCGATTAATCAAGGATTAAAAGAAATCTAAGTATTTCTTATCATTCTTGACGATTCTATAAGCCAGCTATTGCTGGCTTTTTGTATTTTTAAACACTTACAGTTAAACTAGCTTTTTTATTTTTAGAGATAATTTTTGTGGTTAGTTCATCTCCCTTTAAAGCGTCTTTTTTAGGCCCTCGTTATTGGCTTACTTGGGTTGGCGTGTTTTTTCTGTATTTAATTTCTTGGTTACCACATAAATTCCAATTATTTCTCGGCAAACTCATCGGCCGTTTAGTGCATCGCTTTATGAAGCGCCGCCGCCATATTGCAGAAGTAAATATTCGGTTATGTTTTCCTAATATGCCTGAACACGAGCAACGTGAGTTAGTACTAAAAAACATGGAAAACACCGGCATAGCCATGATGGAAACAGGCATGGCTTGGTGGTGGCCAGAGTGGCGAATTAAAAAAGTGTTTGGTTCAGTAACAGGACTTGAACACTTTGAAAAAGCGCAGCAATCGGGTAAAGGAGTTTTGTTACTGGTTCCACATTTTTTGCATTTAGAAATGGCCAGTCGAATCATGGGAATAAAGCACCAAGGCATAGGCTTTTATCGCCCACACAATAACCCATTGATGGAATACTTCACCACCAACGGGCGGTTGCGTTCTAACGAATACCTAATTGGCAAACGCGATGTAAAAGGCTTACTACAAGCGCTTAAAAACAAAAAAGTATGCTATTACTTACCTGATCAAGATTATGGCCGTAACCGTTGTGAGTTTGCGCCCTTTTATGCTGTTCAAGATGCAGCAACAACCACGGGAACATTACTTTTTTCAAGCAGTAAATACTGTGAAACGGTGAGCTTGACCAGTCGCAGAGATGAGCAAGGGCGTTATCATTTAACGGTACTGCCGGCTCTTGAAAATTTTCCATCTGGCGATAACCTGACAGATGTGACGCGTGTTAACCAACGTATGGAACAGGCAATCGACTTAGCGCCCGAACAATACATGTGGTTACACCGTCGTTTTAAAACACGCCCTGACGAGAATGCCCCTTCTTATTATAAGTAGAGTGACAATTTTTAATTTGTATGGTTTTATTAAACGAGTAAACAACAAGAGAATTAGAAATGTGGTTTTGGGTTAAGCATTTATCATTAGCTGTAATTTTAATTGCTGCTGCGATTTATTTTTTATTTGGCAGCGGGCCAGTTCTTGATATCAAGGATACTCAGAATGCTGCAGCACAGGGACTATCCCGTTTTTACGCTGCCCTTAGAAATCAAGTGAACAGTAAAGACAACGAGCGTGATAAATACGTGCTCAAGTTGCCCGCACCTGAAACAAGCCTTGATATGGCGTTGTTTGAACGAGAAAAAGTCGTTGAGCCCTCTTCACCTAACTGGACGGGTGATGTGCAACCGCGTCGCTTTGAAAACGGCACAACCCTCAAGGATGTGTTGTCCGATTACGCACGTAACGAAGACATTGTGTTGTATTGGTATTTGAGCAAAGATTACGTTGTTAAAGATCACTTTCGTGTTGATAGTAATTTTGTCTCTGCCCTGTACCAAGTAGGCAGGGCAATTAACGACGACTTTGAAAACGAGGTGTATACATTTTTCTGCTTTAAGCAAAGAGCAGCGGTGATCACTGAACTGCCCTCTGCTTATGTACGTGAAAACTGCCGTCGTTTAAAAAGCTAATACTTGCTGCCACACCTGCTTTACAAGTGCTATGTGCTGAGTTAGCTCAGCACGAGGGGCACAACGGCCTTGCTGATTTAAACTCATCATATGATAACGCGAGCGATACTCAATGTATGCAGCGACTAAATCGCGCTGCATGTGTTCTGAAATACACCCAAAACGAGCGGCATCAGCCAAAATGCGCACATTATCAGACCAACATGTCAGCGCACGGTGCTGATGCGCATTTTTGAGCACAACATATTGAGTGATAAATTCGATATCGGTTATACCGCCTTGGTCTTGCTTTAAATCAAATAACTCTTCGGTCCCCTTGGCAAGATGGGCACGCATTTTTTCGCGCATTTCAACCACGTCTTTTTGTAATTTGTCTGCTTCACGCGCTTGGCACAATACATCTTGACGAATTTCTGCAAAACGTTCACTCAACGATGCCTGACCGTAGATCATACGCGAGCGTACAAGGGCTTGATGCTCCCATGTCCAGGCCTGCGTTTGCTGGTAGTGGTAGTAGCTTTCAAGATTAATTGCGAGTAACCCCGACGCCCCTTCAGGGCGCAGACGCGTATCCAGCTCATACAAAATGCCTGATGCTGTACGAGTATTAAATAAGTGCATTAATCGCTGAGCGAGTTTTAAATAAAATTGACGCGAATCAATCGACTTGTCGCCATCGGTGTAGCTACTGCCATCGTGGTTGTGAACAAACACTAAATCGAGATCAGAGTCGTAGCCCACTTCAAATCCCCCCGTTTTTCCATAAGCAATAACTGCAAATCCTTTTTCTTGCTCCGAGGTATTTGTTGGTCGGCCAAAACGCTCAACACAAGCATGCCATGCAATATTAACCGCTTGCTCTACAATCGCTTCTGCAAGCGCAGTTAAGTGATCGCTTACTTTCATGACATCAAGAACACCTGTGGCATCGGCCGCGGCAATCCGCAATTGATGAGTTTGCTTAAACTGGCGTAAAGCTTCCATTTGTAACTCAAGATCGCCATGCTCAATGCGTAGAAAATACTGCCTAATTTCATCTTTGTAAGCAGATAACGGCGTTGGTTTGTATAGCACCTGGGGATCAATTAATTCATCAAGCAAAATTGGATAACGGGAAATATGTTCGCCAATCCATTTACTATGACAGCACAGTGCAACCAATTGATTAAGTGCACCTGGGTTTTCATATAAAAGCTCTAGGTAAGCCGTTCGCGAGATAATTTTATTCAGCACTTGGCAAATCATGGTAAAGGCATCGCTACTCGCTTTCGTTACCGTAAGTTGCTTAAGCAATAGTGGCATGAGTTTATCGAGAATATCACGACCACGGGTGCCTATTTTGGCTTTTGTTAAGCGTGCTTTAAAATCATCAAGCGCAGTCTGCCAATCTAGATTAGGCTCGCACATCAAACTGACGTCGGTCATTTCCCATGCACTGATAAATTCACTTTCACATGGGTCTGCACTGTCACTTTCAAAGCCTATCACCTGCTCAAACTCACCGTGCACGTCGGCCATTATTTTATTAATAGCCACAAGACAGCTATCAAAATCGGGCTGCTTAAGTAAGTAGCATAAACGCTGCTGATTTTGCGCGTCATCTGGCAATGTTTGTGTTTGTTTGTCTGCGAAAATTTGTAAGTACTGTTCAATACGACGAAGCGCTAAGTAATTATGCTTAAGTAAATCAGCTTCTTTTTTCTCAATCACTTGATTATTAACAAGCTCTTGCAAAGCTAATAAGAGCGACTGAGTTTGCAAGTTAGCTTCGCGCCCGCCGCGAACCATTTGCAGTGCTTGCACCACAAATTCCACCTCACGAATTCCGCCTGCGCCAAGTTTTATGTTATTAGTTAAACGTTTTCGGCGTACTTCTTGTGCGATCATTTGTTTCATTTTTCGTAAAGATTCAATCACCGAAAAATCGATATAACGTCGGTATACGAAGGGCCTTAGTAGCTCATAAAACTCTTTCCAGTAACCATTTTCAGCGCCAATTAAACGCCCTTTAAGCATGGCGTAGCGCTCCCACTCACGCCCTTGTTCTTGGTAATAATCTTCAAGTGCTTGAAAGCTCATGACCAGAGGGCCACTTTCGCCAAATGGGCGCAGACGCATATCAACACGAAAAACTTGGCCATTAACGGTGGTTTGATTTAGCGCCATAATAAGCTTTTGGGCAACCTTTGTGTAAAAGACCTGTGCTTCGACAGAGCGACGTCCACCTTGGGTTGCGACATCTCGCGGGTATGAAAAAATCAAATCAATATCAGACGAATAATTAAGCTCTTTGCCCCCTAATTTCCCCATGCCAAGTACCATCATAGGAATGGCCTCTCCAGCACTGTTCAGCGGTGTGCCACTCACGTTTGCTACTTGTGCAAATGCCCACTGATTCGCACTGTCGATAAGTTGATCTGAAAGCTCGGAGATATAAGCAATGCTGTCATCAATCGGGTTTTGGCAACATAAGTCTAAATAGGCGACTTTTAGCCAATATTTTTCTCGGTATACACGCAATTTTGCCATTGCCGCCGCATCATCAAGGGTTGAGAGTTCATTGCTATTGAGGGGCGGTTCTGTGGTGCGATTAGCAAGTTCATTGGTATCTAACAACCACGCTTTTAATGTTGGTTGCGATTGTAAGCAGCTCCAGGCAAAGTCACTTAAAGACAATAAGTTAACAATACTTGGTTCAACATCTTGGCCTGGATACAAATCAGCAAAGCGTGTCTGACCTAGCTGCTGAAGCGCTTCTGGAAGCGGGTGTAAATTACTCATTAAATACTCTCTTTTAACTTACCTGTAACCGTACTAGAATGATTATCAAAGAATCTTTTTAGCAGGGATCTGCATGCAATATTTATCACTATCTAACACTAGTTTACTTGCGATTGCCATTAGTTTCGCTGTAATTTGCGTCACCATCGTGCTCCTACGCATCCTAACGCAAATCAAAGCAAAACAAGCGCTTAAGGAAGAACTAGCCCAGCATGATAACTTTGCAATGGGGATCAGCTTTGCCAGTGAAATCTTAGTAGTGATCGCGACTATCGCGTACATTTTTGATGAAATTAGTTTAAGTGCAGCCCAGTCTAACCCACTCAAGGTGGTTATTTTAATCGCGTTATTATTTGCCTTTATTAAAGTCGGCCACTTAATTCATCGCAAATGGATTCTACATCGCTTTAACGAAGAGGCCGCCATTCTTAAGCAAAACGTGTGTGCCGCGCTTGTTGACTCCGGTATGTTAATCGCAAACTGTATTATCAGTTTAGGACTTTACAACTGGTGCCATACTCAAGGATACAGTAGTTTATTAATCGCAACGGTCAGTTTCTTTGTATTACAAGGGATGTTTGCGCTGGACAGTAAAATTCGTGAATACCGCTTTGCTAAAGCAAATCAAGGTGCCTCATTACAAAGTAACTTTAATTTAGAAAACACCTCTATTGGTATTCGCTATGCGGGTAAGTCTATTGGCCTTGCATTGGCGGGTTACGCTGGTCTTGCCAGTGCTTCATTTATTAGTGGTAAGATGGTTGAAAACTTATTTACTTTAGTGTCTCACTGTGGTGCGATGTGGGTATTGTTATATGTGCTAAGCTACATAATTAAATATATTTCACTACCCAATATAGATACATCATTAGAAGTGGATCACCAAGATAACATAGGTATTGCATGCATAGAGTTTGCCGTTTTCGGCGCGATAGGCTATTTACTAATTAGTATGTTTTCAATTTGATACGGAAGTACGTACATCGTGAGGCACCATGCCATTTAAAGTAAACAATTACTTACTTGTTGATGTAGACAGTGACTTTAGTCGCGCATTTACGCAACATTACTTTGCCAACGCACAAGGGTCTACCCTTGTGGTAGCAGGTGCGAATAGCCGTCATATGGTCAAACTGATGTTTGAACAACTCATCAAAGATTATTGCTACTGTGATTTTAGTAATGAAATAAGTGTCTCTGAGCTTGCCAGCTATTTACATGAACACCATAACATTCAAGGTGTTTTAATTAATCAAACCGATTACCAATTAGCAGACGACGCGCAAAAATTTATTTATAACTCACTGCATAAAGTACGCTTTTTAGTAAACCAAGACGAGCAAGGCTTTGATTTCATTCCCTGCCCTGATCCCGCACATATTAACCACCTATCTTGCCAAACAGATATTGCCGAAACGCGCGCTGAAATCCTCACTTTAAGCGAAGATTTAAATAAATAATTGCACCTAAGCCGCTGCTTACTTACCATATCGCTAAATTATTTTATAAGTGACAGCCCATGCGAGTTCCTCATATTTATCAACCTTCTGTTATCACATTAGATAACCCCGTCACCCTTGATGAAGATGCTGCTGGCCATATTGGTCGCGTACTTCGTATGAAAGTCGGTGAGCAGGTGTCAATATTTAATGGTGAAGGTGGCGAATACCTCAGTGAAATCATTGAAGTAAGTAAAAAGAACGTCGTTGTACAACCACTCGAGTTTATTGATCATGACGTAGAGTCTCCACTTAAAATCCACCTAGGTCAGGGGGTTTCACGAGGTGACAAAATGGACTTTACTATTCAAAAATCAGTGGAGCTGGGGATCACTGAAATCACCCCTATTTTTAGTCAACGATGTGGTGTCAAACTCAGCGGTGAACGTTTAGCTAAAAAACACCAACAATGGCAAAAAATAGCCATCGCAGCTGCTGAGCAGTCTGGACGAAATTTTGTCCCTGTGGTGCACCCTCCAATTGATATCAAAGAGTGGTTAGAACAAAGCAGCGATGCCATAAAGTTAACCTTGCACCCACGTGCAAAGCACAGCATTAAGACCATTCAAGTTCCTTCGTCAGGCGTGCGGTTCTTAGTGGGCCCTGAAGGAGGATTTACCGATGAAGAGCTTGAGATTGCGAAACAACAAGCGTTCGTTGATATTCGTTTAGGCCCACGTGTACTGCGCACCGAAACCGCGGCATTAACGGTACTGAGTGCATTGCAATTACAGTTTGGTGATTTAGCGAATTGAAAATCGTAAAAACACCCATATATCAAGATCACTAACCACAGTATGGCAATACCATTGAAAGGCAAAAACATGGCAATTAAGTTAGGCATAATCTCTGATCCTATTAGTGGCTTTAATATTAAAAAAGACACTGGCTTCGCAATGATGATGGAAGCACAAAAACGCGGTTACGAACTTTACTACATGGAAATGGACGACCTGTCACTGCGCCAAGGTCAAGGCTATGCCACAGCAGCAAAAGCCCGTGTATTTGATGATGTAAATCATTGGTATGAGCTTGAAGAAAAAGCCTCCATTGCCCTTGCTGATTTAGACGTAATTTTAATGCGTAAAGATCCTCCTTTCGATACCGAATATATTTACGCAACTTATATTTTAGAGCGTGCAGAACAAGCAGGCACTTTGGTTATCAACAAACCACAGAGTTTACGTGATGCCAATGAAAAACTGTTCACCGCTTGGTTTAGTGAGCACACTCCAGATACGCTCGTAACACGAAGCCAAGCCGATATTCGTGCATTTTTAGCTGAGCATAAAGACATTATCTTAAAGCCATTGGACGGTATGGGGGGAGCGTCAATTTTCCGCGTTAAAGAAGATGACGCGAATATTGGTGTTATTTGCGAAACGTTGACTGAACATGGTAGCCGTTTTGCCATGGCACAAAACTATATTCCAGAAATAAAACAAGGCGATAAACGCGTATTAGTCGTTGATGGTGAAGTCATGCCATACTGCCTTGCTCGCATTCCTCAAAATGGCGAAACGCGCGGCAATCTTGCGGCTGGCGGGCGTGGCGAAGCACGTCCAATTAGTGATTCAGACCGTAAAATTGCTGAAGCTGTCGCACCGACACTAAAAGCGAAAGGGCTTATTTTTGTTGGTTTAGATATTATTGGCGACCGCCTAACAGAAATCAATGTGACGGCACCAACCTGTGTCAAAGAAATTGAAGCCGCTTACAACATTTCAATTACTGGTCACTTATTTGATGCCATTGAGAGAAAACTGAGCCATACTTAATTAAACCTAACAAAAGGGGCGACCTATGCAGTCATTAGAGAACCATTTCTTAATCGCGATGCCAAGCATGCAAGACCCTTTTTTCAAGCGTGCTGTTACTTATATTTGTGAGCATAATCAAGATGGTGCGATGGGCTTGGTGATTAACCAGCCTATCAATATCACGGTGGGTGAGTTACTCGATAAAATCGAGATTGATAACGACAAGACGCAACAAGCCGCAGGCCGCGCAGTGTTCGCCGGCGGCCCCGTGAAAACGGATCGCGGCTTTGTACTGCACTCGCCTAAGCCGGGCTACACGGCGAGTCAAAAGCTCAGTAGTGATATTATGATCACCACCTCAAAAGATGTGCTCGCAACTCTCACCACAGCGCAAGCACCCGAGCAGTTTATTATCACCTTAGGTTATGCCGGGTGGGATCAAGGACAACTTGAACAAGAACTACTTGAAAATGCGTGGCTAATCATTAAAGCTGACCCTGAGATTATTTTTAATACCCCCGTAGAAAAACGCTGGGAAAAAGCGGTTTCTATGCTGGGTTTTGATGTCAGTCAACTAAGCTCTGAAGCCGGTCACGCTTAACCTAAACGCACTAATTAAACGGCAACTATGACAAAACGCACTTTTAAGCCCATCGGTGAACGCACTGTAATGGGCTTTGACTTTGGTACCAAAAGCATTGGTATCGCCATAGGTCAAGAGTTAACAGGGACAGCCTCTAGCTTACAAGCAGTGAAAGCAAAAGACGGCATCCCAGACTGGCAACTTATTAAAAAACAGGTCGATGAGTGGCAACCTGATTTGATGGTTGTTGGCTTGCCACTCAATATGGATGGCACCACGCAAGATGTCACATTCAAAGCCAAAAAGTTTGCAAACCGACTACACAATCACTTTGCGATTCCGGTTGAAACCCAGGATGAAAGACTCACCACGGCAGATGCCAAAGCGCGCTTATTTGAACAAGGCGGTTACAGAAATCTAGGTAAGGGTAACGTGGATAATATGTCTGCGGTGATTATTCTTGAAAGTTTCTTTGAACAGTTTTATGGCGACTAAGGTTGTTTATTAATAACCGTATAGTGTGTTAAATCAGGAATAAAGCCTGCCTCGCGGTAGGCTTTTTCTATTGCACCCGCCTCGCGTAATTGCTGCAAGCCTTTTTGCAAAGCCGTATACGCTGCTTTGCCATCGGGGTGTTTCTTCGAAATAATAAAATGACGACTATCATTTAGCTGCAGTAGCACATCAGGCACCGCGACAAGGTTAATATCTTCCAGAATATAGCGATTATTTAAACTTGGCATTAAGGGCATCATCACAAAATCAACCCATTGCATTGATACCATTCGGACTTGGCTCAGCCACTCATCTTCGCGCAGTAATTCTTTTAGCGGTAACGCAGACAGTGTCTGCCAATCGGTTTGCCAGCGTGGTGTAGAAACCGCCGTTAACTGAGAAAAGTCAGACAGCTGGTTTATCTTAAATACTTTTTCATTACGAGGAGAAGTATATACCCCCGCAAAATACTCCCCTTCGCGGATCACCGGGGCTGACACATACACATCCCGTGTCAACTTATTTGCATCGAGTGACCACACACTGTCAAAACTAATAAGCAACTTACCATTTTCTAACAGTTTGGTGTTTCGGTAATTGATATTGCCTTTGTGATATCGAAAAGGCTTGGTAAATCCCCCCAATATCAAAGCTTGCTGGGCAATGATCATATCAACCACATCACGACGAATATACGCGCCGCTAAAGTCTTTTACTTCAATAGGCTCTCGCCCTTTTAAAAACCGGCTGTAATCATCAAACACATCATCGCGAATAAAAATAACCACTTCATTTGCATCAATACTGTGCGCGGGCAGCGCACAACTCAACAGCAATAACACAGCGATTAAATTTATTCGCAACAACATCAGTCCTCACTCTTACCATCAAGGCCATCAATGGTGACGCCCTGTAAGAATCCCGCGCCCTTTTGTTCATTATTTTGCAGCTTAATCATCAAGCGTAAGTCGTTTGGTGAATCAGCATGATGCAAGGCATCGGCATAATTGATGCGATGTTGCTTGTAAAGTTCGAACAAAGCTTGGTCGAAGGTCTGCATTCCCATTTCTTTCGATTTTGCCATGGTCTCTTTTATTGAGCCAATATCGCCGCGCTTAATAAGCTCCGCAACCATAGGAGAATTAAGTAAAATTTCAATGGCAGCAACGCGCCCTTCCCCATCAGAGGTCGGCACTAATTGCTGCGCGACGATGGCACGTAAGTTAAGTGCTAAGTCATACTTAAGCTTATCGTGCTTTTCTTTTGGCACTAAATGCATGATACGGTCAATGGCTTGGTTAGCATTATTAGCATGCAGTGTTGCCACACATAAATGCCCTGTTTCAGCAAAGCTTAATGCGTATTCCATGGTTTCTTGCGAGCGAATCTCACCAATCAAAATGACATCAGGCGCCTGACGCAGTGAGCTTTTCAACGCCGACTCGAAACTCTCGGTATCAAGGCCCACTTCACGTTGAGTAATGATACTTTTACGATGTTCATGGACAAATTCAATCGGGTCTTCAATAGTCAAAATGTGCCCGCGCTGGTTTCGATTACGATAACCAAGCAGTGCCGCAAGCGAGGTTGATTTACCCGTTCCCGTGCCACCTACAAACAGAACTAAACCCCGTTTCGCCATGATCACATCGGTAAGAATAGAGGGTAAGCCTAAATCAGTAACATCAGGGATGGTGGTCACTATTCGACGAATAACCATGCCAGCCCGATCGCGCTGCCAAAATGCCGAAACACGGAAACGGCCTTCATCGTTAGCAATCGCAAAGTTACACTCTTTGGTGTCGTGAAACTCTTTGCGCTGCTTCTCGTTCATCGCTGACTCAACCATAGCAAGTGCGCTTTCATCAGAAAGTTTCTCGTCACTTAACGGGATGAGTTCACCATTAATTTTCGCACTTACTGGCAGCTCACTTGAAACAAATAAGTCAGAGCCGTTTTTAGTAATCATCACTTTTAAGTAATGATTTAAAGGTAAAGACATGTCAACTTTCTCCGTTAGCCACCAAATTGAGTTTTATCTTGCGCCTTCGCACGCGCATCCGCGTTTGTAATAATCCCATAGTTCACTAGATTTGCTAAACATTGATCCATGGTTTGCATGCCATGAGATGCTCCCGTTTGAATCGATGAGTACATCTGCGCAATTTTATCTTCACGGATCAGGTTTCGTATTGCAGGCACACCAATCATGATTTCATGTGCAGCCACTCGCCCGCCCCCTACTTTTTTAAGCAGTGTTTGCGAGATAACAGCCCGTAATGATTCAGACAACATTGAGCGCACCATGTCTTTTTCTTCACCTGGGAAAACGTCAATAATACGGTCGATTGTTTTTGGTGCCGAGGTCGTATGCAAAGTGCCAAAAACCAAGTGACCCGTTTCGGCCGCGGTCATAGCAAGACGGATAGTTTCTAAGTCACGTAACTCACCAACCAAGATAACATCTGGGTCTTCACGCAACGCACTGCGCAGCGCATTCGAGAAACTGTGAGTATCACGGTGCACTTCACGTTGGTTAATCAGACTCAGTTTGTTATCGTGAACAAATTCGATAGGATCTTCAATCGTGAGAATATGATGATGCTTAGTTTGATTAATGTAATCAACCATTGCCGCTAAGGTAGTTGATTTACCCGAACCCGTAGGCCCAGTAACCAACACTAAACCACGCGGGTTATCGGAAATGGTTTTAAAAATATCTGGCGCACCTAAATCATCAAGCGTTAATACTTCGCTGGGGATAGTACGGAATACCGCCGCAGGACCACGGTTTGAATTAAAAGCATTAACACGAAAACGCGCAAGATTAGGGACTTCAAATGAAAAATCCACTTCTAGGTTTTGTTCATAGTCCTTACGCTGATTATCGTTCATAATATCGTAAACCAGACTATTTACATCTTTTTGTTCTAATGCTGGAATATTAATACGACGCACATCGCCATCAACGCGTATCATAGGTGACACACCCGATGATAAGTGTAAATCCGAGGCTTTGTGTTGCACACTAAAGGCCAATAATTCGGTAATATCCATTTATGACTCCACAACCAACTGATAATTATATGGTTACAATAGCAGAACGACTCAAATCCGCCTACGCAAGAATTGCCCTAGCTGCAAAAAATAATCAACGCGATGAACACGCTATTAGCTTGTTAGCAGTTTCAAAGACTAAACCAGTCGAAGGTATTGTGGCTGCCTACCAGCACGGCCAACGCCAATTTGGTGAGTCTTACGTGCAAGAAGCCGTGACAAAAGTCACTGAACTTGCCCACTTAACAGACATAGTTTGGCACTTTATTGGTCCCATTCAGTCCAATAAAAGCGCCCAAGTGGCCACACATTTTGACTGGGTACAAAGTGTCGACCGTACAAAAATAGCCAAACGTCTTAACGAGCAAAGACCAAAAGACAAAACACCACTGAACGTATTAATCCAAGTTAATATCAGTTTAGAAGAGGCTAAGTCAGGCTGCCACCCTGATGAGCTAATGTCACTGGCAGAATTTATTAGTGGCTGCGATAATTTATGTTTGCGTGGCGTGATGGCTATCCCAGCCAAAACCGACGATGCACAGCAACAATTACAATATTTTGAGCAATTAAGCGCTTGCTTTGATAAACTAAAGGCCCAATATCCCCAAGTAGACACCTTGTCGATGGGTATGAGTAACGATGTTGAAGCAGCAATTGCAGCTGGTTCAACCATGGTACGCATTGGCACGGATATATTTGGCCAACGAAATTAAAAGGTGATAACAGACATATGTCAGATAAAAAAATCGCATTTATAGGCACGGGTAACATGAGCTACGCCATTATTGGCGGCATGGTAAAGAACGGTTTTGCAGCAAAAAACATCATTGCAACCAATCGCAACCAAGAGAAATTAGCTAAGGTTGCTGCTGATTTCGGGGTGCAAACCACCGCGGATAACAACGCGGCACTTCGTGATGCAGATGTGATTGTATTGTCTGTTAAACCACAAATGATGGGCGATTTATGCCAATCATTCCAAGATTCAGGCGTTGATTTTAGCCACAAGCTATTTATCTCTGTCGCGGCAGGTTTAACCGTAAATCGTTTACGTGAAATGCTGGGCCAAAAGGTAAAAATGGTTCGTTGTATGCCAAATACACCGTCATTACTTGGTCGTGGCGTGTCGGGTCTATTTGGCGCTGACGAAACCACAGAAGAGCATGAGTTTGTACAGCAAGTATTTGAATGTACAGGTATTGTTGTATGGGTCGAGCAAGAGTCGCAAATAAACGATATCATCGCCGTTACCGGCTCTTCGCCCGCTTACTTTTTCTTATTTATGGAAGCCATAGAAGAAAAAGCAAAAGCACTTGGCTTTAGTGATGAAGATGCACGCCGCTTAGTACAACAAACGGCGCTAGGTGCAGCTGAAATGGCCCTATCACAACCTGAAATCAGTATTTCACAGCTGCGTGCAAACGTCACATCAAAAGGCGGTACAACTCACGCAGCCGTTGAGCACCTGAAAGCACAAGGCCTTATTGGTACCGTTGCCGATGCAATGGATGCCTGTATTGCCCGCGCAGAAGAAATGGAAAAAGAACTTTAAGCTTACTTTGTTGAAGGTAAAACTATGCAAGCCATGCAATTCCTCGTTGAGATTATTTTTGATCTCTTTTTAATGGTGGTCCTTTTACGCTTTTGGTTACAAGCGGCAAAAGCTGACTTTTATAATCCGATTAGCCAGTTTGTGGTAAAAGCCACATCGTTTGCAGTAAACCCATTACGTAAAATCATTCCAGGGTTGGGTGGCTTTGACATCGCGTCGTTAGTCCTTGCGTATTTAGTCGCAGTGGCAAAGCTTAGTGCCGTCTTTTTACTGTTTTATGGTGGTTGGGCTGCCGCGCCTGTCTTTGTGACTGCGTTAATCACGGTCATAAAAGAAGGGTTAAACTTACTATTTTGGGTGTTAATTATTCGTGCTTTATTAAGCTGGGTAAGCCAAGGCTACAACCCTATTGAAGCGGTTTTCCACCAGCTAACTGAACCTATGTTACGCCCTATTCGTAAAGTTATACCACCACTGGGTGGTTTAGACTTGTCAATTTTAGTACTGATCATTGCCTTGCAGTTCTTACAATTTTTATTAATTGATTTGATTGGCTAAACATTGAGTATCTAATTTAGAGGCCGTAAGGCCTCTTTTATTAAGTGAGAAATACCATGAAACAGATTATTCTTTTTACCTTACTTGCCCTCAGTTTATTCACAACAGCAGCGAAGGCTGAACAACAAGCCGGCGCACAATATAAAATACTTGGTCCATTTGAAGTACATTACATCGCTTTTCCTTCAACCTTTATACAACCCGACATTGCCAAAAACTACGATTTAGTGCGCAGCCCAAGCAAAGGAATTATTAATATTTCGGTGCTAAAAAACAGCGATAAAACGGCGCAAACTGCCACACTAACAGGCACGGCACGTAACCTACTCGGCAATAGTAAACAACTTGAATTTAAAGAAGTTGTTGAAGGCGATGCGATTTATTACCTTGCACAAATCGACTACAGCAATGAAGAAATTTACCGTTTTAATATCGAGATTAATAAAAACGGCAAAGTACAAACTCTGACATTTCAGCAAAAATTTTACGTAGATTAATGCCCCTATGAACAACACTTTAGTTTTAGCCACGGGTAACCCTGGCAAAGTAAAAGAGCTGGCGAGCATGCTTAGCCCGCTTAACATTAATGTGGTTCCACAAAGCGATTTTCAGGTTCCTGACGTGCCAGAAACAGGCACTACATTTGTTGAAAACGCGATAATAAAAGCGCGTCATGCAGCAAAGATTACTGGGCTGCCTGCAATTGCAGATGATTCTGGCCTCGAAGTCGATGGCTTACATGGCGCACCAGGTGTTTATTCTGCACGTTTTGCTGGCGAAAATGCCAGTGACCAAGACAACATTGATAAACTTTTAAGCGAGCTGGCTGATAACCCTGTACGTAGCGCTCGTTTTTGGTGTGTTCTGGTTTTAATGCGCCATGCTGATGACCCGACACCGCTTATTTGCAGTGCGAGCTGGGAAGGTGAAATCACGCACAGCCAAGATGGCCAAGGCGGTTTTGGTTATGACCCCATCTTTTATGTGCCTTCAGAACAATGCACCAGCGCACAGCTGACAAAAGAGCAAAAAAATGCCCTGAGCCACCGCGGCCAAGCACTTAAGCAACTACTTGCGCAATTGCAGCAAAAAGGCGGCCTGTGAGTTTACCCCCGTTAAGTTTATATGTGCACGTACCGTGGTGCGTGCAAAAGTGTCCGTACTGCGACTTTAACAGCCATGGTCAAAAAGGTACGATCCCCGAAAAAGAGTATGTTCAACACCTAATTGATGACTTAAAAGCGGATTTACATTTAGTACAAGGGCGTAAAATCCACAGTATTTTTATAGGTGGCGGCACGCCAAGTTTACTCACAGGTGAGGCATACACCCGCTTACTTGGTGAGGTCGATAGATTAATTGGCCTGAGTGAAAACTGCGAAATCACTTTAGAGGCCAACCCAGGCACTGTAGAAACAGGCCGCTTTAAAGAGTATGTCGCGGCTGGCATAAACCGAATTTCGATTGGTGTGCAAAGCATGCAGAACGACAAGCTGAAAGCCCTCGGCCGTATACATGGCGCGGATGAAGCAAGCTATGCAGCAAAACAAGCACACCAAGCTGGGCTCAACAGTTTTAATTTAGATTTAATGCATGGTTTACCTGGGCAGTCTCTTGAGGATGCACTTAGTGACCTTGAAAAAATCATCGCATTAAATCCCCCGCATATTTCGTGGTATCAATTAACAATTGAACCTAATACTCAGTTTGCATCAAAACCCCCCACGTTACCGCACGACGATATATTGTGGGACATTCAAGAACAGGGACAAGCACTCCTTGCAGATGCAGGTTATCAGCAATACGAGATTTCTGGCTATGCGAAACCCGGCTACCAATGTCAACATAACTTAAATTATTGGCGATTTGGCGATTATCTCGGTATTGGCTGTGGGGCCCATGGTAAGGTGACTGACGCAAATACGAAGATCATCACGCGTACAGTAAAAGTTAAACATCCGCGTGGTTATATGGATCTCGCAAAGCCTTATTTGTACGAACAATGGCAGGTTGCTGACGATGATTTAGCGTTTGAATTTTTTATGAATCGTTTTCGTTTAGTTGAGCCTTGCCCAAAAGGTGATTTATCTTTGCTTACAAATTTGTCACTGCAAAGCCAAGAACAAGCCTTGAACGAAGCAATTAAAAAAGGCTTACTAACAGATAATAAAAACAATTGGCAAGTCAGTGCAAAAGGCCAGCGCTTTTTAAATGACCTGCTAGAATTGTTCGTTTAAGAATTCTATTAATAATTAAATTTCTAACAAGAAAGGAACGATAATGCGTAAACTGACCTTCATCGCTGCAGCGGTAAGTGTTGCATTACTTGGCGGTTGCCAACAAATGCAAGAACAACCAACCCCAGCGCCCACTGTACAAACCCAACCTGTACAAAGTGAAATCGATAAAGCGAATGCGTTTTTTGAAGACACGTTTAACCGTGATGTAATGAAAAGCCCTGTTTATCAAACATACATGGGTATCAAAAAAGATTACGATAAATGGGATGATGGTAGCGAAGAACGCGTTCTTGCAGACTTTGAGCAAACCAAAGCTGATCTTGTCGCTTTAAAAGCAATTAACCGCGAACTATTAGATGACGCGACAAAAGTAAGCTACGACCTAAAAAAACAAGCACTTGAAAATGAAATTGCAGATTTTAAATGGCGTCATTACAACTACCCTGTAAATCAAATGTTTGGTGTTCATTCGATGATCCCTGCATTTTTAATTAACCAACATCAAATTGCTGATGTCTCAGATGCGAAAGCGTATATCTCTCGCTTAAACGGCGTAACGATGGTTATTGATCAGCTAATCAAAGACCTCGACGTGCGTGCTGATAAAGGTATCATCGCACCTAAATTTGTATTCCCACATGTCATTGATTCAAGTAAGAACATTCTACATGGTGCACCATTTGATACAGGTGAAGACTCAACTCTTTTAGCTGACTTTAAACGTAAAGTTGCCGCATTAGAGATTAGTGAAAGCGAAAAATCAGCGCTTATCAACGATGCAGAAAAAGCACTAAAAGCGGCTGTTAAGCCTTCTTATACGAAGTTAATTAACTATTTAGCGCAGTTAGAAAAACGCGCTGACGAGCGTGATGGTGCGTGGAAATTCCCAGATGGTGAAACGTTCTACAACAATGCCCTTGCACGCACAACAACAACCGATTTAACAGCAAAAGAAATCCACTCAATTGGTTTAGCTGAGGTTGCACGTATTCACGACGAAATGCGCGCGATTAAAGAAAAAGTAGGCTTTGACGGTGACTTAAAAGCATTCATGCAATTCATGAAAACTGATAAGCAGTTCTACTACCCAAATACAGCGGAAGGTAAACAGCGCTACCTTGATGAAGCGACAGCCCTCATTGATAACATGAAATCTCGCTTAGATGAGCTTTTCATTGTTAAACCAAAAGCCGATTTAAAAGTAAAAGCTGTTGAAGCATTCCGCGAAAAAGCAGCAGGTAAAGCGTTCTATCAACAACCTGCGCCAGACGGCTCTCGCCCAGGTATTTACTACGCAAACCTTTACGATATGGAAGCAATGCCAACTTACCAAATGGAAGCACTTGCTTATCACGAAGGTATTCCGGGCCACCACATGCAAATCGCCATCGCACAAGAACTTGAAGGCGTGCCTAAGTTCCGTAAGTTTGGTGGTTACACTGCGTATGTTGAAGGCTGGGGCTTATACTCTGAGCTAGTACCAAAAGAAATGGGCTTATATGAAGACCCATATTCAGACTTCGGTCGCCTTGCAATGGAATTATGGCGTGCGTGTCGCTTAGTTGTTGATACCGGTATCCATGCGATGAAATGGACACGCCAACAGGGTATTGACTATTACGTTAATAACACACCAAACGCAACGTCTGATGGCGTTAAAATGGTTGAGCGTCACATTGTAATGCCGTCTCAAGCAACCGCTTACAAAGTGGGTATGTTAAAGATATTAGAGCTGCGTGAAGCTGCAAAAGAACAGCTGGGTGATAAATTCGATATTCGTGAGTTCCACGATGTTGTACTTAAAAATGGTGCAGTACCATTAAATGTACTTGAGAAATTTGTTGACCAGTGGGTTGCAAAAAAACAAGCTGCTTAAACTAAATAGACTTTAAAAAGGCCGCTCAGCGGCCTTTTTTATTTATTTAAACAAGTCGTTGAGCTATAAATGTATAAATAATAAAAAACGAGTATTTTCATGCAAAGCGCTATTGATCAATTGAACAGCCGACTTCAGCATCATCAATTAAAAGAACTGCTTAGCGATTACCAACGTTTATCGGGGGTTTTGCAGGCAGCGCAATTACAACACCTCTATCAACTAGCGTGCAGTAGTGAAGTAAAATACCTGTTTTTACAAAATGTTGCAGCGCACTTACTTGAGGCAAGCCCTTTGCCTCGCGAAGCGGTGAGCTTTATCGATGATATTGATAAGCTTAGCTTTTTCACGCCCGGTCTGAAATTTCAAAACGCGTTTAGTATCACCGATCAGCAAGGCAATACCCTGTTACATCACCTTTTTAGTCAATGTAGAGCAGACGCGCTACCATTTAACTACCTGCGCTCACTCATGCTCTTTGAAAGTAACGAAAGTTTAGCTGATGCTCTAACAACCCTAAACCATGATCAGTTAACGCCAATTGGCTGCTTTATCGCGTGTAATAAAAATACCCAGATGCTGGCAAAGCATGAGTTTTCAGCTCTGCTGGCCATGATGGAAGTTGACCAACGCCACAGTCCTTCCGCCGTAAATGCATTAATCTCTCAACTAAAAGCGTTTTACGCGCCGCATTTGCCAACAAATGCAGACTGTAAAGTTTTGCTGTGTGCAGCCTATTTACAAGTATCAACGAGTCAATTAATCACGGCACTTAAACAGTCGTAATATGAACAAAGATGTCGTCAAAGGCTTTTTGTCTTTAAGTAGTTTTACGGCCCTTAACCATGGCAGCCGTATCATTCTTACCTTGTGCTTGGCACGGTTACTTACCACTGATGAATTTGGTACTTTTGCTGCTTTATTAGCGCTGTGTGAAATTCTTCTACTGCCAGCCAGTATGGGTTTTTCCTCATCATTAATGCGCATTAGCTACCCGCTATACACACACCAACAACATGACTTATTACGTGGTTTAAGGCATGTTTATTTAGCAGCGTCGGCTATTTTTGGGGTGCTTTTTGTGGCCTCTATCGTTATTAGCTTTCAAGCAATTTCACCGCATCAAAGTGCCAAAGAACACGTTATTTATTTACTGCTACTAGTCCCGATTGGTGCCATTATGCAAAGTCAGTCTGCTTTTTTAGTGGCTTTAAATAAACCTAAAATCGGCCTTATCACCCAGCAATGCATTTTTGAACTGCTCAGCGCACTTTTATGTCTTTTGCTTTATTTTAGCTATGGCGAATTATCACTAGTCAGTATTTGTGTGTTGTTGTTTTGCAGTATGCTCTGCGTAGTGTGTTATCAATACTGGCTGATCAAAGGCATAATTGAACCACGTATCGCACGCTATCAAACGAAACAGTGGTGTAAAGATTCCTTAATCATGTTAGCAAGCGGTGCTGGTACAGTGCTGGTTGCCAAGCTCGATGTACTTCTTATTCATCATTGGTTTGGCGCGCAGGGCGTAAGTGTGTTTTTTCCTGCGGTTGTGATTGCAGGCTTGCTGACTATTTTAGGCAATGCCGCCAACCAGTATTTAAAACCGATATTAATGGCCGAAAACGATAATTCAAAAGCCGTTAGTGAATTAATGAGTGTACTGTGGCGATTTAATTTTGGCGCAATCATTATCCTAGCACTATTAGCAAAGCCACTGCTGAGCCTGTATGGCGAAACACAATTACAACAAGGTTTTTGGGTGCTTATGCTCATGTTACTCGGGCAACTTTTTCTGCCTGCACGCATACTCGCAAGCAATCTTATAAAATTAAAAGGCAATCCGCTGATTAATTTATACGTATTATTAGCGGCGACCAGCGTGACAATTTTAATGGCATTCATTTTAAAAGATCAGTGGGGTTTGCTGGGAGTTGCTATCGCATTTAGTGGCGGGTTTATATTAGGTGCTCTGAGTCGCATGGTGATAGTGTGCACTCACATGCGACTGCCTCTTGCTGTTGTATTTGGCTTAGTCAGATAAATAATATTCAACACTGGTCACCACGCGTACTTTTTTAAGTTGTGGTGTGTTTGAATCTCTATCATTAATCGAAAACTGGCCTTGATGCGCCGTTTTTATTTTGCCCAATTTAGACTGTGAGTCTTTGGCAAATTTCATGGCGACTTCACGTGCTTTCTCGGTCGCTTCTTGGACCATTTTTGGTTTAATTTCGTTTAAACCATTAAACAAATATTGAATGCGTGTTTCGTAATTATCTTGTACCACGGCAATGCCCTGCTTGGCTAATTGGCTAACTTGGCCCAAAGCATGCTGAACTTTTTCAATATCGCTAGAATATACAATCACATTTGAGCGAGCAATGTAGCGAAATTGCTGATTTTCTCCCCCATACTCTCGGGCTTGTTTATCAATAATTGATTGGCTGCCATTACTAATTTCTTCGTCATTAAAGCCGTGTAATTTTAAAAATGCCACCACCGCATCATTTTTATTCTCAATGCGTGCAACAAGCTTCTCTAGGTTATTATCGGCATCTGAAAATTGTAATGGCCAAATTACGGTGTCTGCAGCCACTTCCATTTCAGCAAGCCCTTTAACATTGACGGTGCGCTCCATTGCTTTGACATCAAGTGCCGCACTTTTCAATATAAAGCCAAGTCCCAGTAAACCTATTGCCAATGCCACAGCAGCAATAACAATATTAAATGGCTGTGCTTTACTCATGCCTTTCTCCTTGATATAGGTCACTGTTTTCGACTCGAAAAGTCACAGTAAACAGGTTATCTTATATGTATAAAAGGGTTATCTTATGTATATAAACTTAACAGACCCTGAAATGTTTACAACAATGCGCAAGCAAAGGACACAGCATGAGCGTTAAACGCATTAGCCAATTCTTTAATCCAACGTCAGTCGCTGTTATTGGCGCCTCTAATTCCCCTAACCGAGCCGGTTTTGTGGTAATGCGTAACCTTTTGCAAGGAGGCTTTAAAGGTCCAATCATGCCCGTGAGTCTAAATCACACGGCGGTGCATGGTGTACTTGCCTACCCAAGTATTGCCGAGTTACCAAAAATACCAGACCTTGCTGTTATTTGTACTAACAAAAATACCTTAATAAATATTATTAATGAGCTGGGTGAAATAGGCTGTAAACACGCGGTGGTGATTGCTGCGGGGCTTAACCCTGAGCAAAAGCTGGCTCTAAAAGAAGCCGCTTTAACGGCAAATGTATCTTTACTTGGGCCTAATTGCCTTGGCTTATTAATTCCGCATATTGGCTTAAATGCAAGCTTTTCGCACACAATTGCAAGCCCAGGTAAGCTCGCTTTTGTTTCGCAATCAGCCGCGGTGTGTTCAACCATACTTGATTGGGCTAAAAACAAAGAAATTGGCTTTTCGTATTTTGTCTCTGTTGGTGACTGTCTGGATATTGACTTTGATGAGCTCCTCGACTTCTTAGGCCGTGATGCTAAAACCAAAGCCATTCTTTTATATATTGATAACATTGAAGATATTCGCAATTTTATTTCAGCAGCCCGTGCAGCAGCATTCAGCAAACCTGTTATAGCCATAAAAACAGGTAAAACTAGCGCAGGGGCACTGGCCGCCGAAATACACACCGGTGGAACACAAAGTTCCGATGCTGTGTATGATGCACTCTTTCAACGTGCGGGGATGCTTCGCGTTAATGATTTGCGGGAGCTATTTGCAGCCACACAAACGCTGGCAATGCACCCAAAACTTCTAAAAGTTGAGCAACTCACTATTCTCACCAATGGCGGTGGGCCTGGTGTGATGGCCGTTGATACCTTATTACAAAGTTCAGGTAAGTTAGCAGAGCTTAGCGATGAAACACGCGCAGCGCTTAATAAAGTTATTCCACAATCAGAGATGACCTCAAACCCAGTGGATATTTTTGGCGATTCAGCACCAAAACGTTATCAACAAGCTCTAGAGATATTGCTGCAAGCAAAAGAAGTTAAAAATCTTTTGATTATTCATACTCCTTCGGCCCTTGCCCCTAGCGAAGATTACGCTGAAATTATTGTTGAAACACTGCAAAAAATTCCCAAAATGGCGCGCCCTTATGTGATGACCAATTTTATGGGAGAAGATGCTGCTTACGCTGCGCGTCGAGTGTGTGCCAATAATGCGATTCCCACGTACCGTACTCCTGAAGGCGCGGTGGGGGCATTTATGCACTTAGTAAGTTATCGTCGAAATCAAAAACATTTAACACAGACACCCGAATCAAATACAGATGATGCGAAAATAAATAAAGAAGCTGCCAAGGCGTTGGTCAATGAGTTTCTGCTCGATGAGCAAAGCTACTTATCAACACATCAGGCAAGCCAAATTTTAACCCACTATGGTATTGACTGTATTCAAACCGAAGTTGCTTACACGCCTACAGAGGCGAAAGAACAAGCCATTGAGCTTGGTTTTCCAGTGGCGTTAAAACTAATTAGCCCCAGTATTCCGTCTAAATCAGAAGTAGGCGGTGTGGTACTTAACTTAAACGATGCACAAGAAGTAGAGCAAACCGCCTTTGCGATGCTGCTTAGAATTAAAAACACCTATCCTGATGCGCATATAGAAGGATTTTCACTGCAAAAAATGGCCCCCCGTGCCGGCGCAAATGAACTGCGTATCGCCATTAAAACAGAGCCAAACTTTGGCCCTGTTATTTTACTTGGCGAGGCAGGCACAGGCCTTGAGTTTGGGCAAGCGGCGGTCGCGCTTCCTCCTCTTAATATGAATCTTGCGAAATATTTAATTGCAGCAGCCCACGACAAAGGCGTGTTAAAAGACCGCGTATTACCGGAAAAAGTCGATAAATACCGTTTATGTGCCCTACTTACTCGTATCTCACAATTGGTAATAGACCAGCCTGATATTACCAGCGTAGAGCTCAACCCTATCCTTGCTAGCAACGGGCAATTTTTAGTTCTTGATGCCACAATAAGCTTAAGCCGCTACAAAGCAAAAGCAAACCGCAAGCGCTTGTGTATACGCCCTTATCCCATTGAGTTGGTCAAAGAAGTAACTTTAAAAAACAATACTCAAGCTCAACTTAGACCAATAAAACCCGAAGATGAACAGGCGCACCTTGAGTTTGATCAATCGTTAACAAAAGAAGATCGCTACAAACGCTTTTTTGGCGAACTGCCACAGTTTAATCACGACCAACTGGCAAAAATGACACAAATTGATTACGACCGCGAAATGGCGTTCATTGTTAGCCAAGAGCAAAATGGCTCTGCATGCACGCTAGGCGTGTCTCGCGTATTGATGGATCCTGATAAACAAGAAGCCGAATTTGCAATTGTGGTACGCTCTGACTGTCAAGGTTTAGGGCTTGGCACTATACTCATGAATGCCGCTATTGAACATTGCAAAAGCCAAGGGGTTAATCGCATTGCCGGAATAACATTACCCGAAAACACCGGCATGATCGAACTTGCGCGTAAACTGGGCTTTAAAATTACCCGCGACTTTGAAGAAGGCAGCATCAATATGCTGTTAAATTTAACTTAAAAACGGATTAGAACGTTGCATCGCTTAAGAACTTATACCGCCCGTGTTTTTGAAGGAAACGGCAAGTATCGACGCCTAGGACGAGCACTCGATGTGTTCTTAATGTCACTTATCATGATCAATGTGGTGGCCATTGTTTTAGAATCTGTAAGTCACCTCGCTAAACAGTATAAGCATGAGTTTTTAATGCTCGAGCTTATTTCTGTCGGTATTTTTACGCTCGAATACATTTTGCGCCTTTGGTCATGTGTCGATAAAAGTGCCCACAAAGAGAGCCCGCTAACCAACTCTAAAATTCGTATTAAATACTTTTTTTCTCCCTTAGCACTCATCGACCTTATTGCCATTTTACCGACCTTGCTAATGGTTTTCGTCAGTGTTGATTTGCGCTTTTTGCGGGTACTACGTTTAATGCGTATCTTTAAACTCACCCGCTATTCTCGAGCTATGCAGCTGTTGTTACAGTCATTTCGCGATGAAAGTAGCTCTTTGCTTGCCGCTTTTTTCATTATGGCGGTTGTGCTGATCATTGCATCATGCGGAATTTATTTAATTGAGCACGATGTGCAACCCGACAAGTTTGGCTCTATTCCATCGGCTATGTGGTGGGCCATGGTCACTCTGACGACTGTAGGTTATGGGGATGTGGTGCCTGTTACTCCGCTTGGACGATTATTTGGGGGTGCCATTACCTTAGTCAGTATGGGAATGGTGGCAATTCCTACCGGTTTATTAGCATCCAGCTTTTCTGAGCAACTTCGTAAGCGCCGTTTGTTGTTTACTGATGCGGTGCATGAAGCAATGGAAGATGGTCATTTATCAGCGATTCAAGAAGAACACCTTGAGAATCTGCGTTACAAGCTCGGTTTAAGTAAGCAAGAAGCAAACAAGGCGATTCATAACGAACTTAAAAATCGTCACAGTAATCTTTATTGCCGTCACTGCGGTAAACGCCAAGATTAACAGTAAAACAGATAAAGCCCGCGGCTTTATCTGTTTTAGTCATCAAATTCTGCATGCCACTGCGCATTTAACAAGGGGCTTACTTCATCCCCAGGAACAGCTTTACTAAACAAATAACCTTGTAAGTATTCACAACCACGAGCGTGTAAGAAGCGAAGCTGGGTGGTATTTTCAACCCCTTCAGCAACACACTCCTTGCCTAGGCTTTTCGCCAATGTGAGTGTTGAATTAATAATAGCTTCGTCATCTTTATCAACCCCGATATCGTGCACAAAGCTTTTATCTATTTTTAAAACATCAACCGGGAACCGTTTTAAATACGTTAGAGAAGCGTAGCCCGTGCCAAAGTCATCCATATAAATTTTACAGCCTAATGCTTTTAATTTATTCATGCTTAATTGGGCTTTCTCTGAATCTCGCATCATCACTGATTCAGTAATTTCGAATACAACAGCACTGGCGGGTACATGGCTGAGTGCTAAAGCTTGATGAATATTTTCGACTAAATGGGTACTTTCAAAATCAAATGCCGATAAGTTAATAGAGATATATAAATCGGGGTGCGACACGCGCCATTGTCGTAACTCGATTAATGCACGCGATAAAGTTTGCAGCATAATTTTAGTAATAAGCCCTGAGCTTTCAGCAGCATTGGCAAAGTCTTCAGGCTGATAATCATCATTACTAGGCCAGCGTAATAACACCTCTAACCCTACAACTTGACGTGTTTTTGAACTAACAATGGGTTGATAGTAATTACAAAATTCATGTTCTTGATACGCTTTGCTTAATTGTGACTCTAAATGCAGAGTCCGCTGCACTTGTAAATTCATCTCTTGCTTATAGAACTGATAACGTCCTTCCACAGACCGCTTAGCATGGTAGAGGGCAACATTCGCCGCTTTTAACAACGCTTTTGTATCGAGGGCGTCGTCGGGATACACAGCAACCCCAACACTTAAGTTCACTTTTACCGCTTGTTGATTAAGCTCAATATGGCTTTCAACACAATCCATAACTTTCGCGCACAGCGATAATAGCTCATCGACCTGTTTGAGATCTTCAGCGAGGATCACAAACTCATCACCTTCAAACCTTGCCAAACTATCTTGCGGGCGCAGCACTTGTTTCAATCGCTTTGCAACTCGCTTGATAAGCTCATCAGACTCTTCGTGACCCAATGAATCATTAAAGTATTTAAATCGCTTAATATTTACATTTAACAAGGCTGCTTTCGTTTGATGGTAATCAGCTTGCTCGATAGCATGGCTTACACGGTCACTGAATAATGTTTTGTTCGGCAATCCGGTGAGCGTGTCGTAATTGGCTAATAAGTGCAGTTCATTCTCAGCCAGCTTTTGCGCGCTGATATCAGTGACAATAATCACATAACTGTCGAGTTGACGATTACTCCCCGCAACAGCACTTATTTTAATGAGCACTTGACGCTTTTCGCCGTTGGCAACTTCAACAACATCTTCTGCTGAAAAGTGTTCACCTGATTGCAGTTTTTGCATTACTCGTAAATAGTGAATACGTGCCGGAATAGACAACCCGAGAGTTAAAGAACGACTCGAACGCGGATCAGCAGGAAAGCCAAAGGCACTTTGGAACGACTGATTAGTAGCACGAATACGCAAGTTTTTATCCATAATAAACACCCAGTCTCGGGTTTGTTCAAACGCCGCACCAAATAAACGGGCGTTTTCTTCAAATACCAGTTCTCGGGTCATATTCGTGTAGGTGCCAGCCACTTTCTCAGGCGTGTTGTCTTGCCATTCAACCACCTTGCCGAAATCTTTATACCAACGCCATTGACCATCGGCGTGTCGTAAACGATACGTGCAGTTAAAATAGCCTTTTTGAGTAGATAAAAACTCCAGCCACTCTAAGCGAAAGGTTTGTTTATCATGTGGGTGAATCTTTGCCAAATAGTCATCTAGATTAACACTGTCACTGTCATAGCCCAGTTCATTTTTCAGCCTAGGCTGATAAATAATCGGGCTTTGCGACGACCAATCCCAAACACCAGAATGACTTCCCTCTAATGCAAGTTTTAGTCGCGCCTCACTTTCTTTACTTTCTTTGTGTGCGGCAAGCAAAATTTGCTGCATACGATTACGTCTAAAGAGCCAAGCAGCTACAAGTAGCGCCGCTAATATAAGGTAAAGCAAAATAAAATGTGGCGCACGCCATGGTGGGTATTTTACTTCGATGTTTAATGTTGCCGGCGGGGTTAAATCTCCCGTTAAGGGGTCTTTTGCCCACACTTTAAGGTGGTACTTGCCTGCACTTAATTTTGGAAAAAGAACACGGTTATTATTTCGCGTGTAGGTTTTTTGCCCATCGCCAAGTTGATACTCATAAATAATACGCTCTTGGTAATTGAACGCCATGGCTGAGAAAGCAACCTCGAGACCGATGTCATCATGCTCAAGTACCACACTGTCTATTGGCTGTTTAAGCTCAGCAGGTAAGTCACGAGACATTAAATCCAAGTTGGTGATATTAACGTGATCAATCAAAGCTTGCTGATAGTGGTTATCCATCGGGTAAAAATAGGTAAAGCCTTTAAGGGTGCCATAAACAATTTGCCCAGACTTTAATTTGGTAAATGCGCCACTATTAAACTCGGTAGAAAAAAGCCCCTCTGAACCAGTAAACTGTTGAAAGTGCATATTATCGGGGTTGAGTCGCCACAGCCCTTTATGACTACTCATCCAAATCATTCCGGCTTCATCAAGCACCATATCGTACAATAAAGTGCCTAGCTTATTTTTTTCAAGATCAATGGTGTAGATATGCTCGTACGTTGTGGCATCTAGACCAATCAAGCCAAAATTCGATAACGATAACCACAAGACATTATTGTTATCAATAATGTAAGACATTACATTCACAGCAACATTTTCATGCTGCTCAGGCACCGTATAAATGGTGGTCAGTTCATAGCTGTGAGGATCAACCTGATATAAGATCCCCGCATTATAAAATAACGGTGCATCGGGCTTGCTTGATAAGGCAGGCAAGAACCCATAGGCTAAGAAAGGTTCAAATTCATCAAATTTACCGCCTAAACGTGTCACCTCTTGGCTATCAATATTGTAAACAAACATACCGAAATCGGGGTGAACGTAATACAAATCGCCCGACGGCATTAATAGAACCCCATGCACCCAATCGTTAATGAGTTCTTGCTGCTTAGGGTCTGCCGTTTTAACGGGAGTCACTTCACCCGTCTTTGGATTAAAGCTAAAAATTCCCCGATTCGTGTGCAACCAAAGTTGCGCTTTATAAGGCATTATTTGGTAAACAGTGAATTCGGTCGTGATTAAATCTATTTGGTAGTCTTTTAAAAAGACTTCGCTTTCATACGTGTCTAAGTCAACAGCCGTTAGACCATTGTGGGTCGCAAGCCACAGCCTGCCCTGAAACTCTGCAATACCCCAAATTGAATGATGCGATAAGCCGTCACCTTTAATCGAATTGGCCACCACATTTACAAAGTTATAATTATCATACGAGAGATAAAAAGCGCCATCGTTCTTGGTGGCTAACCACATGCCTCCGGAGCGATCTTTTACGATATCAATGATACTTGTATCAGCAAGGGTGTAACCGTTGTCTTTTAAGCGTGTACTTTTAACCAAGTCGCCGGTTGCCCGGGTAAAGTTAAATAAGCCTTTATCGGTTCCCAAGGTAATCGTTGAATTTTGTGGAATAATTTCCCAAATATTTAAGTCGCTAATTAGGGTCTTATTTTTAAACTGAACCTCAGGCGTATTAAACATCTCTGGTAAGTTGCTAATATCGACTTCGTATAAACCCCGAACAGCCCCGACCAACAAAGTATGCTCATCTATTACAGCAAACGACTTCACATAGTTTTGATACATGTGTGTTGGCGCTTGGCTTAGATGCTCAAGCTTTCTTACGTGGCCCGATGCGATTTCATAAACAAACGCCCCATTACTCGTGCCCATAAATATGTAACCTTGATAAGGATACAACTCACGAATAACGCTGCTTTTTACACGATCGGGTATTTCAAAAATAGACGTGACTTGCTTCGTTTCTAAGTCGAGTTTTGCAAAATCCCAGCCTCGGCCTAGCCAGAGCGTTTTGTCATCAACCGCAACCATACTAAACACAGATTCTATAAAAATTTGCTCTTCGGTGGTGGGCTTTGCAATAAATTGTTGGTAGCTGTCGGTACTCGGATCATAACGGAATAGCCCTGCTTGCAAAGATGCTATCCAAATATAACCTTGGGGGTCTTGATAA
Organism: Pseudoalteromonas sp. MBR-15; assembly: GCF_053628915.1. Classification (NCBI taxonomy): domain Bacteria; kingdom Pseudomonadati; phylum Pseudomonadota; class Gammaproteobacteria; order Alteromonadales; family Pseudoalteromonadaceae; genus Pseudoalteromonas; species Pseudoalteromonas sp. MBR-15. The sequence goes on along the minus strand of NZ_JBRJHH010000006.1, from coordinate 126,245 downwards.
ATGCGGTCAATGATGGCGTCTTCAAGCTCTCCATTAGGGCCTTTGATATGCACAACCTCATAGCCATCATAACGATTTAAACCGCCCTCAGTGGATAACCATAAATAGCCACTGTTATCGATAAGCATCGTGTTGACATAACTTTGCGACAACCCTTCGCTGGTTGACAAGCGTTTCACTTGCGCAAAACTGGAATGACTAAACAAACCACAGATCACAATAATGAGCAGAGCTGATAAAGAAAAGAACTTAGTCATTGACGTTCCAAATTACTAACTTGGCGCGGTGTCACACGTAAAGTGCATCGCTACGATATTACGATGCGCATATACCTCAAACAACGATTGCAAAGAATTGGGTAATGTTAATGTATAGTTAAACCCATTTACTAGATAGAAATCAATCAGATTTTCATAGGCAAAGGTAAAAACTGTCCCTTTTTGTTCAGCAATAAGCGTGGTGAGTAACTGTGAGGCTACTTTTTTACCTCGCCATGCAGCATCAACATACAGAGTTGATAAAAATAAAAAGCCCGCTTTATTTTGAACCCGACATGCCGCAACGATATCCAAACCATGGTACGCCACCCACACTTGATCAGCTTTAGTGGCACGCCCCCGCGCATTGTGTTTATCGTAAAACTTATTTACCAACGGGGTTTTGATTGCGTCAAGCAAACAAAATTTCAGCTCCGTCATGATTAACTCATTAAGGATAAGTAATGCTCAAACTGTTGTTTTAAAAAGGCTTGCTCTGACATAGGACGATTATTAATTGCTGTATACACCCCTTCGCGGGTATTTTTTCCACGTTTAATCTGGTAGGCCCAAAAAGAGGCTTCGTAGTCTAATTGAATTTGATATTTTTGCTCTCGAGGCAATTTACATAAATTAAAGCTCATACTTTCTCAGCAACAGTGTATTGATTTATGAAGTATAACAAAGTTGCTTCAAATTAATCGCCTATTTTAAACCTTGATTTTGGAAACACATAACAGTAAATTAACGCCGAATACATGCTCGCAAGGAACGCACGTTGCCAAAATTTCTGATACCTAGTTTGACCATTATTCTGCTGTTTTTTTGCTTTCCTAGCAGCGCAAATTCTCATATTTTAATTTTTAATCGCCCAGCCGACACACCACAAGCACGTTATGTGATTGACTTATTGAGCACCGCTTATAAAGAGATAGGTTATGAGCTTCACGTTATTGATTTTAATCATCAAGGTTCGTTAGCAGCTGCAAACCAAGGTGTGCTTGATGGACAGTTAGGGCGCATTGATTTTGTTACCCGCGATTATCCAAATTTATTAAAGGTCGACTTTCCCCTGTTCGAATTTAACCTTGTGTTATTGAAAAACTGCAAGCAATGCAATTATCGTGATATTAAGTCACTCGCTATTCAGTCAAGTTATCCCGCAGCACAGAGCTACATAGAAGAAAACCCCATTAAAGGTGATGTGATAAAGGTAAGAAACGTCACGGCTCAATTGAATTTATTGACTCAAAAACGCGTTGAAGGCACCATTTTATTAGACTTTTTACTCTCTACAAAACACCCTGACTTTAACCAAGCGGCTTTTAATAAAGAGATTTTAATGTCGATGCAAAGCTTTCACTTTGTGCATAAACGCCACGCAGCACTTATTCCGCAACTGACAAATATTCTTAAAAAGCTTGAAGCCGATGGCACGGTGCGCACGCTAAAAACGAAATACAATCTCACCGAGTTTTAAAAATCAAATCCGCCTTGCTCAGGTGTCGGTTGGTTATTTTCTGCCAACTGTTTTTTCTGTAAATAACGCTTATAACGCTGCTGACATAAGCTGATTACTTTGCGTTTTTCAGCATTACTCAGCTGATTCCAGTAAAACCGTTCATCGCGACTGCGATAACAGCCTTTACAATAGCCCCGATTATTAACCTGACAAATCCCTTTGCAAGGGCTTGGGATCTCAAATATTTCAATTTGTTGCATCACAATTGCCAGTTAATTAATCATCTTAGAAGTATAGCCCGAAAATTAATCATAAAAAAAGCCACTTCAAAAAGTGGCTCATTTAACGAATCAAAACATTGCTTAAAAAAGTAATTAGCACATTGATTTAAATGCGAAGCATTCTATCAACTTTAGATTATTTAATCTGATTCGCTCGTAGAAAGTTCTGCTTTGCGATGAAAAGGTTTCGCGTACATTGCTAAAACCAGTGGCTTTAACTCTTCAGGTACTTTAGCTAAACGCGCATTAAACGCTTCAGCATCTTTTTTATCAATCACGGCCTGCTTACACCCCCCCGCAATATAGTTACCTGGGTGTAAGAAAAACGAATCAACAATTTGCTGGTCAATCGTTTTTGCAAGCTCTTCTGGTGACTCGCAGCCAGATTCAATGGGCTCACCAAACGCTAAATGTACATGCCCTTTTGCTGTGCTAAAGCCCTCAACGATGCTGGCAATGTCTTCACCTTGTTGCTTTACATATTGGCCGTGATGCTGTTTGTGATAAAGCTCTTTCGCTTTCGCAATCGCACACGGTTCATATTGATACGAGATAGAGACTGGCACTATTTTTAATTCGCGAACGTAATCAGCAAATTCTTTTTTCTGTTTACGACCTTGTAGCTGCAACATTTTAAGCAGTGCAGGATCCGTTTGATCAAAACCATCTTTTGCACGCCCTTCTTTTTGTGCAATCCAAATTGAATGACCCTCTGACAATGAATCATAAATATAGGCTGAGAGTTGTGATAACGCTTTGAGCATTTCTTTGGGTGCTTTTGCTGAACGTTTCACTATAAAGCTTTTATTTAAGCGCATTAACTCAGTGATATACGGAATTTGCAGCAAATTATCACCAATGGCGATGCGCACTGTCGGCATGTTGTGTTTAAACAAACCCCAGTTAACTAACGCAGGATCCAAGACAATATCGCGGTGATTTGAAATGAACAAATACGCTTGTTTTGGATCCAGTTTATCTAGACCCGAAAATGTCACTTCAGATGTGGTACGGGTGATCAGTTTATTTAAATAGCTGGCCACCTCTTGTTGAACTTGCTCAACTGATTGCGTATTTCCCCACTTTTTTCTTAATTGCTGGCGCACTAATGGGCGAGTTATAAATGGAAAATAAGATAAAAAGCGCGGCAGATTATACTTGGCGATAACATCCACAAAGGCATTATCAGCAATTAATCGGGCGACTGAATCAGCGACTTCGTCATCATTGTAAGGTCTAATATCGGCGTATTTATCCACACATTCACTCATAAAAACTGCTTAAGTTAAAAAACGGCACGCATGGCGTACCGTTTAAATAGTTGGCGGATTATAACTCAGGCAATTTTAAATGCGAACCGAGACGCGATAGTTAACCTAAATATTTCCCTATATTGATAAAATTTTTATTTTTACAACAATTAATTAGGCAATGCTCTTACCAGTATCAACGAACTTTTTTAATGCCATTTTGAGCACTAATCTCAGCATTAAAATAGCCAAAATGATACCCGAAGCAAGGCTTAACCAATGCGGTAGAACCTCGTGTTCAGTGCCCATCATGGGAGCCACTACAAAGCCAAATTCATCCACTAAGTAATCCGTTAAAAAGCCAAACAGTAAAGCCATTCCGATTACCCCAGTTAAATAAGCAAACACCGCGCGTTTACCTAACTCCTTACCCACCACTCCCAAGGTGGCGATATTCGTCGCAGGACCTGCAAGCATAAACACCAATACCGCACCTGGGGATACGCCACTTAACAGTAACCCTGCTGCTATCGGGGTCGAGGCAGTCGCACAAATGTACATTGGTATACTAATCAGTATCACCACCAGCATCGCAAAAATACCGCTTCCCCATTGACTTAAATAAGACTCAGGAACATACGTTTGCACTAGCGCCGCGAAAAAGAGACCAATCACCAGCCACACCATAGTGTCTTCTAACAGTTTATTGCAGCTAAAACGAATAGCGCGTTTAAATTTAGCAACACGGCTCTCTATCGAAAGACTGGGCTTTTCGCTTTTACAGCAACGGTCTGTTTTTATCGATGCAGAATCTTCAGTACTAAAGCCGCTCGACTCTTTTTTAACTTCAGCTGAGGTATTACTGCTGCAACAGCTCGGCTCTTTTTTAATTTCAGCCGAAGCATTACTGCTGCAACAGCTCGGCTCTTTTTTAACTTCAGCCGAAGTATTGCTGCTGCAACAGCTCGACTCTTTTTTAACTTCAGCTGCGGTATTACTGCTGCAACAGCTCGGCTCTTTTTTAACTTCAGCCGAAGTATTACTGCTGCAACAGCCTGCACTATTATCATCTGCAGTGGCGGCTTGATGCTTATGCTGTGAATGAATTTCATGGTCTTTCCCAACCAAGACACCCGCAGCTATCGCACTGCACACCGCTGCGATTGGGCGTATAATGGCCATAAATGGCCCCAATAAAACATACGAGACTGACACTGAATCAACGCCCGTTTCGGGTGTTGAAACTAAGAATGCCGTCGTCGCGCTTTTCGATGCTCCCGCTCTTCTAAGCCCAATTGCTGCTGGAATAACACCACACGAACACAATGGCATAGGCGCACCAATAAAAGCAGCCTTAATGGTTGTCCAAAGCCCCTCTTTTCCTAAGTGACGATTGAGAAAATTGGCCGGTAAATACACATTTAATAAACCAGCAATCAATAAACCTAACATTAGCCATGGGGCAGATAATAAGAATAACTGCCAAAAATTATTGAGTAAGTCCATCAATATCCTCCAGTGTCGTCAGTATCGAGCAGTTCTCTGCGGGCTCTTCACCACCACAACATTTATCTGCTAATAATGAAAGAGAGTCATAAAAACGCGTGAGTTCAGCAATGCGTGCGGCCACTAAATCACGTTTTTGTAATGTCATTGCTTTAACCTCATGACATGAATGCTGATTTTTATGAAACTTAATTTGCAATAACTCTTTTATTTCAGACAGACTAAAACCAACGTTTTTTGCCCGCAAAATGAACGACATTTGCTTGTAATCTGCATCAGAGTAAAACCGATATCCCACCTCAGAACGCGAACTTGGCGTTAACAAACCATGTTTTTCGTAGTACCTTAACGTATCTGTTGAGACGCCTAATTGACGGGCAAACTCACCTATTTTCATCACTGTCTCCATTGTGAAGCGTTTATTTATTATGCTCACTATAAACCTTGGAGTACACCCTAAGGTCAAGCAAAAATTAATAAGGAAAGTATATGAATATCGTCGTCCTTGATGCCGCCACATTAGCAGACACTTCGTTAGATGAGCTGGCACAATTAGGTTCACTCACTTGCTATAACCTAACTAATCAACACGAATTAATTGAACGCTGCCAAGACGCTGATGTTGTAGTAACGAATAAAGTAGTTATAAATCAACAAGCAATGGCGCAGTTACCTCATTTAAAATTAATTTGCGTTGCTGCAACTGGCACCAATAATATTGATTTACCAGCAGCAAAAGCCCATAACATTGCCGTGACCAATGTGGCCGGATATTCAACACCTTCAGTGGTTCAACACACGTTTACATTGATCACCAATCTGCTTGGTAACACACACAAGTATATTCGTGATTGCCAGCAAGGTTTATGGCAGCAGAGTCCGATGTTTTGTCGCTTAGATTACAGCTTTAATGAAATTGCGGGGAAAACCTTAGCAATTATTGGCTACGGCTCGTTGGGCAAAGCGGTTGCTGAAGTTGCAACCGCATTTGGTGCCCATGTAATTATCAGTGAACGTAAAGGACATACACCGCGTGAAGGTCGCGTTAGTTTTGAGCAAGCATTAAAAACGGCTGATATAATCAGTGTTCACTGCCCGTTAACAGAAGAAACTCGCGATCAAATTGCGGCTCATGAGCTGAACATGATGAAACCCTCTGCCATCCTTATTAATACTGCCCGTGGGGGGATTATTAATGAGGCTGATTTAGCATCTGCGCTTGCCAATAATGTGATTGCTGGCGCGGGTGTTGATGTACTCAGCAAAGAACCCGCCGAGGCAGATAACCCACTTGCCCAATACACTGGCGACAATTTATTACTTACGCCGCACATTGCCTGGGCAAGTAAAGAGTCTATTATTCGCTTAGTGAAAGAAATCGCGTTAAATATCAAAGCATTTAACCAAGGAAATGAGCGCAATAGGTTGGTCTAAATTGCAATTTTTTGGTCAATTGAGCGAACTGGTTTGCAAAAAAGCTCCTAGCCAATTGACCAATTAAAAGCTAATCACTTGATTTAATTTACTTTTTAAAATGTGGCAAGCTGATTGCTAATTAAGAGCAACATAAACATTAAATTCTAGGGATAAAAAATAATGAAAAAAGCACTTTTAATTGCAGCGCTTACTGCACCATTTTTAACTGGCTGTGTCATTGCAGTATCTGATGGTGAAGCTGAAACACATTGGGCAGGTGATTCATCGACGAGCTGGCAAAAACAGCACAAAAATAACCGCGAAATCATTTCGACTCTTGCACTTGATACTAACTACCAAGTGGTACTTAATAAACTTCACACCCCTAACTTCACTGAATTACTAAAACAAGGTGACGATGTTTACCAAGTATTGTTTTATGCAACTCATAGCATTCACTCTGATGGTAAAATGACAAAAGATGAGTGCACACCACTGGTATTTAAAAACGATAAGCTAATTGGCGTTGGTGATACCATTTATAAATCACTGAGCAATGGCTAATTAGCCAAAAATGGCAGAGTAGGCCTTGCCTACTCTTTACCCACTCACATTCACTAATCGCGACACAACTTGGTCACGTCCGCCATCTTTAGCCTGATATAACCCTAAGTCAGCTTCTTCAAGCAGCGTTTGTTCAGCGTATACTTGGCCTGTTTCTGTGGTCGCAATGCCGATACTAATTGTCACATGATCCGAATTTAACGAAGCGGTATGGGGAATACCTAAATTACTCACTGCATGTCGTAATTTATTAGCAAATGCGATTGCTTGTGTTGCCGTTGTATTAGGCAAAACGGCCGCGAACTCTTCCCCCCCATAGCGCGCCACAAAGTCACTGCCTCGCTCGCAGGCCCCAACAAGCGCATGAGCAATTCGTTTTAAGCAATCATCACCCGCTCGATGGCCATAGCAATCATTAAACCGTTTAAAATGATCCACATCCATAAGTAATACAGACAAAGGGGTTTGATCGCGACGACAGCGACGCCATTCTCGGGCAAGGTTTTCATCTAGATAACGTCTATTAGGAATTTCAGTCAGGCCATCGATTGACGCTAACATTTCGAGCAAGTCATTTTTTTGTTTGATTAATAACTGATTACGCACACGCGCACGAACAATCGCAGCACTAAAGGGTTTAGTTATATAATCCATCGCCCCCAACTCGAGGCCTTTTGCTTCGTCGTCATGGCTCGAATTAGCAGAAATAAAAATAACAGGCAGCATATTTGTGACGGTATTTTCTTTTATTTTGCTCAGTACCTCATACCCATCAATACCGGGCATAACAATATCCAGAATCAATAAATCAACGGACTGTGTTTTTAAAAACGTCAGTGCCTTTTCACCACTTTCAACACAAAAAACATCATAATCTTGCTGTAATGTTTTTTCTAATACCAAACGGTTCAACGGATCGTCATCAACAATCAGTACCTTGGCTCTTTTTAGCATCTGTAGATCCTTGTTCGATGATAAATGCAATGACTTGTTTAATCTGCCACTGCAACTCATCGTTTAATAACTCAGGGAGTTCGCCTTGTGCTTTAAGCTTAGCCTCACATTGCTGAGCGCAGGCTGACAAACGTTTAAAGCCTAGATTACCGGCCGACCCTTTCACATTATGGACAACTCTGATCAACTCATCGGTGGTCTTTAATGTTGAAATTTGTAATAGCTGTTGTGCTGCCATGGTCGCAAACTTTGACAGCATAGTTAATACTAATTCTGTATTATTTGAAAACTGAGTGAGAACAAACGTACGGTCAAAAAAAGCCTGTTTCTGTACTTCAAGCTCACTCATCGCCAAAAACAGTGTACTGGCAACAATGGGTTTAGTGAGGTGTTTATTCATGCCCGCCGCAACGGATTGCTCTATGTCAGCCGCTTCGCTGTGTGCTGTTAATGCATAAATCGGCATTTGCTCTTTCGTGAATGACTGGCGAATTATACGCGTAGCTTGGCAGCCATCCATCTGGGGCATTTGAATATCCATGAAGATCAGGTCAGGTCTGAGACAATTAGCAAGCTCAATGCCCTTTTCACCACTGTCTGCACACACAACGGTGATATCGGCTTGCTCTAAAATACTTTTAATAATGCTTAGATTAAGTGGGTTGTCATCTACGGCTAACACTAATAGACCCGATAAATCGGCACTTGAAGGGAGGGATACAACCGCCTTTTTCGCCGGTTCGCTGGTTTTATCTAGCTGTAAGCAGAAACTAAATTCACTGCCTTTGCCTCGTTGACTTGCTAGTTTTATTTCGCCACCCATTAACGCCACTTCGTACTTTACAATTGCAAGCCCAAGCCCAACGCCTTGATGTGAACGCGTTAGTGACTCATCACCTTGTGTAAAGGCATCAAATAAGCGACTTTGATCCGCATCGCTAATCCCAATACCGGTGTCTTTTACAGCAAAGCAAATTAGTTGTTGTTCAGAGGTTTGTTCGACTAAGTTTAAACTTAATTTAACGCTTCCTTGCTCTGTGAATTTAGCGGCATTAGTCAGTAAATTACCTAACACCTGTTGTAAACAGATTTGATCGCCCCTTAGGTTAGAATTGATCTTTTCATCGCACTCAACGCTGAATTCTAACCCCTTCGTTTTACACAGTGGCGCGACGATTCCTTCGCAATAATTAATTAAATCAGACAGGCTAAAGGGGGCTTTAGTTAATTTAACTTGCGAACTTTCGGCTCGGGCAAAATCGAGCATACGGTTTAATAAAGACAATAAGCTGTTGGCTGCTGACTTCGCTTGCTCAGCATGTGTGCGCTGCTCCAACGACAAGCCTTGCAACGCAATGACATCTATTAGGCCCAGTACGGCATTAAGTGGGGTGCGTATCTCATGACTTAAATTGGCAATAAAGCGGCTTTTAGCTAATGTGGCCCGCTCGGCGTCATTTTTAGCTTGTATTAAGTCAGTGATATCTTGGACATGGACAACAAAGTAATCTGGATTTTTTTCACCATTCCATACCAATGAAACACTAATTTGTAGCCAACATTTTTGTTCTTGCTGGGGCAAACTAAAGTGATACACTTTTTTCTTTTCGCTAAGCAATTCAAGTAAGGTACCTTTTAACGTGTCTAGTGATTGCTCGCCAAACAAATCATCCAACCTATATTGGCTGCTCAAGGTGTCACTGCGTTCTAGTGAAAATATTTTACGCGCCGCTTTATTCATTTGCAGTACGCGGTAATCAAGAGACAGTAATATAACCCCATTGGCAGCGTACTCCATTGCACTGCGTAATTTGGCTTCAGAGCTTTGTAATGCGTTTAATGCCGCGTGCTGCTCAGTAATATCACGGCCTATCGCCATGGTTCCCAATAATTGTTGATGCTCGTTATAAAAAGGCGCAATACTCAAATGATAGGTTTTATCATTGGTTACTAAACGTTTTTGATACACTTGGCGGTCTTGTAATACTTGTCGCTCAAGTTCACTTAATTCGCCGTTATCGTCACTGATATCACATAACTGCTGGCCAACGAGTTTCTCTTGCGGTAAACCGATATAACTCTCATACGCCTTGTTACAGCCTAAAAATGAACCATCAATATTTTTAAAATAAATAAGATCTGGCACATTATTAAGCATGGTGTTCAGTAAGGCTAAATGACGTTCTTTGGCATCAATACTGCGGCGCAATTGTTTTGATTTAACTTGCACTTGTGAATCAAGCGCTTTGTTCGCCTCTTGCAATGATTGAACAAGCTCTTCATTACGGGTAAAAACCCGCTTAACTCGGCTAAACCAAGGTTGCCAATCAGCAGGAATACGATAATTTACCAGTGTATGTTGGCCTTCATCATGTTTTTCTAGGTAATTCATCAAGTGAGTCATTGGCTTTACAAATATGCGCTGACTCAACCAAAATACCGCGCTGAACATCATGACTAAAAAAACACTTAAGAACACAAATTCTATAAACATGTCGTAGCGGACAGGCCCACTGAGTGCTTTTTGAGATTCAAAGTAACGGGTATAAATTGGTAAATCAGACGATGGTTGCACTAAGTGACTGTGACTTTTTGTGTTTTTGTTTATCTCACTTTCGGGCCAATAATCATCTGCATTAATCGCTGTTTTTAATATTTTACTTGAGCTGGCTATTACTTGGTTATCTTGATTAATGAAAATATACTCGCCGTTACTCGGGGCAATTTTCATTAACCACTTAGAGATTGCCTCTAAGTCATAAATTAAAATGATGTAGTCGTCGCTTTGTAACGCTCGTCTTTTTCCTATTGCAAAGTACGCGTGGCCATTAACAGTAATTACAGCACTTGAGGCCAGCGCTTTATCATTTAAACGCGACGGTCGAAATTTATTATCCAACACACTCGTCAGCAATTCACTTTCAGCTGTTGAACGGCGCTTTATATAAACAAAACCCTGTTCGTTAACATAGGCAACACCTTGCAACGATTGAATCAATGCCAGCGTTGTGTTGAACGAGGGCCCTAATGCAAGCACTTGACGCCACTGAGTAAGAGCAAAGGCAGTGGATGCAAATTTACCTTGCCCCACAATTTCACCCACTCCTCCCTTTATGGGTTGATAATAGTAGTGATCAAACTGATTTACATTGCGGGCCCAGTTGGGGTCGAAGTCATATGATAGTGGTTGCTCATACAACTTAAACATCGTATCAATCAATCCATCAGCCGCATGCATTGCATGACCAAGCTGAGCAGAGATATTATTAAAACTACTTTGTCGGCTTTCTTGTGAGCGTTCTAGCTTTAGATTATATAAGTGTAAACACAGAATAAACGCCACCAGCAATGGCACAATAAGCGCCACGGCCAGAGAACGATAATAATGCTTTAGTGGTAAAAAATTCACTCGATTTTAAGTACCTTGCCTCGGTAACACCTAGATTAACGAGGCAAAGATTCACTGGCAAGTTATAAATTTTCTTCAGCGAAGCTTGCCAAGCGACTACGAACAACACCATTCAAGTTAACGGTTGCACTTCCTTCAAAATTTTTAAATCGTTCAACAATATAGGTTAAACCTGAGGTAACAGGGGTTAAATAGTTACTATCGATTTGCGCTAAGTTTCCTGAGCAAATTAACTTCGTGCCCTCACCACAGCGGGTGATTATGGTCTTCAATTGAGAGGCGGTTAAATTTTGACTTTCATCTAATATCACCCCCGAATTGATATAATACTATCATACCCTTAATAAACTTGAACAAAAAAGTTTTTACACACATACTCTAGCTAAGAATCAAAGGTGAACGAAAATGATACTTCGAAATACAACAAAAACTAAAATAATTAAAGCATCAGTCAACTTTGGAAAAGGAATGTCTTTTCACCTCGATAAATCAGGGCAACCTATTAAGACTGAAAAAGGCATCAGAACTCACTCATATAGGCACGATAAAATAGAACCTAATTTTCCAGTGCTATATCACCCGACTCGCTTCACCGAATGCCAAGAAATGAACTTATTTTTAATGCACCGCTTTGAAGGTCATTTCAGTCTCAAAAAGAATCAAATAGACAATGAGGCTTTTAGTGACGCTTATCATGCCAGCCAACCGGGAAAGCCATTAGATGTTAAGTCTGTTTGCAGTATAGCTAAGCACTTAAAAGCTTTCTTAGATTGGTTGGATAAAGATGATGCATCCTATTTTGAAGTAATAACTGCACCACTTTCAAAACAATCTGTAGATGATGATATTTCTAGGTTACCTGTGTGGAGATATCACAAACATTTATGTGAAAGAGTCGAAACCAAAGATAAGTCTAAACGCATAAGCTTTAACAGCGCTCAAGAACGAATTAGAGCTGTTAAAGCATTCTATATATGGAGCCATAAGCGCGGGGCTATAGATAGCCTCCCCTTCTCACTTGAATACAAACAGGTACGTATTAAATCGAAAGCTAAATCAAGTGTAAGTTCATTGTTTCAATTACCTACTAGCAACACACGTTCTGGAGGCTTATGGAAGTGGGTTAGTAATTTGAGCATTCCAAATACATTGAAACAAAAGGAAGACTCACCCGAAAAAGATCTACAACCATATTCTCCAAAAGAACTTAAACAGTTGCTGGAGACGGATACGGCTCAAAAAGAGACTTATAAGCTTTATTTGCAATGTGCTTTGCTAGGTGGACTTCGTTCTTTTGAGATTTCAGCCATCGACCAGAAAGACCTTTTTGATCCTGATGAAAAAGAAAACGAGAAACGTATTCCAAAATTGAACATTGTACGAAAAGGACATAAGCCAGTGAGATTAACAATAGCGCGAGTTCTAATGAAGCTTTTGTACAATCACACTTTGACAATTCAAAATATGAAGCGACGTACCAAACATGAGACTAATCATGGTATGGACAATAGTGAACATCCGCTTCCTTTGTTTATGAATAGTTCAGGATCGCGGATAAGCGAAGATACACCGGGGAATACTATTTCCATAGTTAGAAAAGAACAAAGGAAGCAGGGATTAGAAATACTATTACGCACATTCCATGACTTACGCGCTACCTTTGCTACTTATGTCGCTAAATACCTAATTGACAAAGGTGAATCGGAGAGTTCCATCAGACAGACACTAATGACCTTGATGAGTCACGAAAGTTTTAAAACAACCAAACGTTACATCGACTTTGCCAAAAGTGTAGCAGTGGATGCATACGGAGCAATGTCAGAGTGGGTGAAAGATATCTACGGTGATGTTGACGAATTACTGATGCGTGAGGCTGAAGATGCAGCAGCAAGTTAAAACGCGGAAGTCCAATCGTATTCCTGCTAGATTTAAACCTCATTCAATTGTTCTAGCCAAACAGTTAGACGTTTTATTTAACAGGGCATATGACAAAGAAAACAATATTAGCGCAGATGACGACACTGCTATTTCAATGAGTCGCTTGCGGAATGCTTGTGTCAGTTTACAACACACTCTTCCTCTAGCCCTTAATAAGGTTAGTACAGATACTGCGACATCAATTCAAACTTCGGGATTAAATGCTCTATCAGACTTTGAAATTTGGCAAGAACTGGAATACTTTTGCATTAATGAAATAAATGATGTCAAGCTACCTAGTTATGCTACTCGTATAGAAGAAGCCTTAGAAAACTTAGCTAAGTTTCATTTTTATGATAACGCTATCAACGCTCCTTTTAGGCTAGTAAATGGGGCTACTTCAATCGACATAACTAAATTATTCGAACTTGAATTCCATCAAGTAAAAGAGATTCGTAAATTACTAAATAAATATCTGGACTATCTCGTCCTTCCAGAATTAAGCCTCAAAGATTCTTCTATTGGGGACAATATCCTCAAAACTGCGACAGCTATTATAAATCTTTGTCTACATGATACTTTTAAGAATACTGAACGCGTCAAACTGCCATTATTGGCAACATTACAGGATAGGGAATTCGTTTCATCATTTATATGCAATCACAACTTCCGTACTTTTTTAAAATTTATACTACCCGATGTGTGGGGTAAAGCTAGAGTCAATCAATTTAAAACTGAAGCCGAAGTAATAGGGTATGCACAAAGCATATCATCCAAATTTGGCAATGAAGTTGATGCTTTTTTGAAAAATCAGATAGCAAGCGCTTCGGAAGCTAATACAACAAGAGTTAGATCCTCAACTTTATCATTTCCAAGGTGGTTGAATAGTGCTGGTAGCGTAGCATCACCAATAATTAAGCTGCTTAGTGAGCGTGGAATTCAAGGGTTTGCAGAAAATGGCCTTCAGGGATTTAAATACCTTTATAAGCATTACCAAGAAGAAACTCAAAATAACCAGCAGTTTTTACTGCTACTAAACGCTGCATTGGACCTTTACCACTTTGTTACGGGTGAAAAAATCGCAAAGGAAAGTTTATTACCCTACTCATTGGGCTATTACCTTAAAGAAAGTGACACTACCGAATGGCAGAAGCATGAGTGGGTATATGACAATGCCTATAAATTTTATCAAAACCTAGTCGAATACCATAAAGTTTTTACAAAGCGAATTGATGGCGAGAGCATAGGTATCGTCACTCTCAAAGGTTACATAGGTAGTATGGCTAGAGCATTGAAAGAAAATGCATCATCATTAACAGATGAACAAATGAAGCTTATTGCCAGTCATGGGGTTCATGCTTTTGTTGAAAATAACTGTGAGATACTAAAGGCTATAAGAGAGGCAATTCAACTAAAATCAAAACAAGGCGATTTGTCGGTTTTTGTTGGTAATCAATATCAGAGCGCTATCGACAAATTACTATCGTTTTATGGTCTAGATACTATTAAAAGCTTTCCGGTCAACACCGAATTAACTGCACAACATCAAGAGCAACTATCTCAGAATCAAGATAAACTCTACTCATATAGAGAAGTAGTAGAATTAGCATATTACATAGAAAAAGGGCTTTCTGAGACCTTACTCACAATTAAAGACAAAGTTACACTTTATGCAGCAAAAGTCATATTGAAAACTGGTTGGAATTCAACTCCTACGCTAGAGCTTGATACTGACGACTTATTTTTCTTTAACACGCCATTACATTCAAGTAAAACTCCTGCTCTTCGTTTATTTAAACGCCGAGCTAATTATCAAACTCAATGGCATAAATTTGAAATTAAAGCCGAAGATCTAGAAAAAGAAGGCGTCTTATACGGCGACGTTGTCGAACCAGTAATATTTGATATTAAGGCTGCGACTAGACTTACGTCTATTTACCGCCCTTCTATTGAGAACCTATCAAAAAGAATTTTTGTTTTTCCCAAAGTAAATAGTATTGGAGAAGTAAAGATTCAATTATTAACAGCATCACGTTTCAAGACCACTATAGATAGGATATTGACTGAGCTTGGGTGTGATATCGTATTTAATTCGCAAAAGATCAGAAAATCAGGGCTTAACTACATTTACCGAAAAGTTGCCAAAGAATTTAAGTGGTATCAAAAAGCTGGCAAGCACTCTTATGAAACGTTCTTGCGTCATTATTTAATGCAAGATAACAAAGATGTTGCAATGACAATCAACAGAGCGACAAAAACAATGGCAGACTATTTTGTTCGCGATGTTACCGACAAAGTAATCATTTTGCAGACTCCACCAGAAGACGGTAAAAAAGTCCCGAATGGCACATGCATTAACTCAAAAGATAAATCCGCAGTAGTGGCATTCGAATCTCAAAACAGGAAATTATTAGACCAGCGAGATACAAACGAGCATGCATGTGCCGACTTTAACGCATGCTTGTGGTGTCCGTTCTATCGCTGTGTTGCTGACGCATTGCATGTTTGGAAACTTTTGTCATACCGGGATTTTGTTGTTGCTGATATGGAAAACTCAGCCGCAACATTTGACTCTGTAACAGAGCAACTGGAAAACATAGAGCAGTTGAAAAATAGAGTTAACGAAATATTAACTGATATTGCCAAGCTTAATGCTCAAGCTGTGATTGATGGAAAAGAATTATTGAGAACAGAGGGTATTCATCCTCATTGGAAAAACACAGGTTTGCTATGACCAAAGAGATAACTAAAACAAAACTACTTGATATCGCTGTTGTAAAAACACATACAGGTCAAATCACTATAAAACCTTTGGTTCAGGTGTTAGAAGATTTTAAAGTTGATGATACTAGCGCTTTTAATTCGATTGCTTTGTGGGAAAACAGAGCATTGAATATTGCTAAACATGGCACTATTCACTTTGGCGATGACACTTGGATAAGCTATGAAGAAACGCAAAGAAATGTGAATTTTAAAGGTGTTGATGAATTAGCATATCAAATTCGAATTTATTCACTAATTAAACTCACACATGGTGATGTTGTAGGCGGTAAACCTCTAAAAATCTCTACACTTCAAAATGATGTAACGTATCTAAATTTAATTGCAGCCTTCTTAAGACAAAGAGGTTATCACTCATTTCATGAGTTGGAGTTCAAATCTGACTTAGTTATTAGGAATCTCATAAAAGACTATTTATATGAAGTCGGGAAAATAGCTATTTACAGACAATCACACTCATTTACTAAACTATTTGACGTGCAACGAAGCTTTCGTCTTTTTGGCCCTAAGGTGTGTAGTGTTTTTATTAATGTGCTTAACCAACTAAACGAGTTACACCATCCGAGACCAGTCACTTATTCGCACCCTGTCATTCCTACTAAAGTAATGAAAAAAATTCTGAAGTTTGCAGAAAAAATAGTTGAAAACTCTAAGGATAAGATAGAACGATGGCTAGAATTAAATGCACGCTTAATAGATAGTTTACATGAAGGCTCCATTGAACCACCGCCCAAAATGAATACAGGTGAGCTAATAGCAAAACATGTAAGAAACTTACCCAATGAAGAGGAATTCATTCAATTATCCGAAGAATTAGAAGATTTAAAATTAGCCACATACATTAATATCTTGGCCTATACAGGTATGAGATATAACGAAGTACTTACATGCAAGGTTGGCTGTGCCAATTACAAAGATGATATTTATTACATTACGGCAATTATGACCAAAACCGACAACAGTAAGGTTGAGATGGAATGGTTTTCAAACGCTGAAGTACATGAGTGTGTTGGTATTTACGAAAAATATGTGATCGGTATGCAAGAAAGGGCAAAAGCTGTACTTTCTTCATGCAGAGCCAATATAACAAGTAGTCAAGCACACAATTTGAAAGAAGGGTTAGAAAGAAACCGTCTTTTCGGGGTTTCACATAGTAGCTGTAGTGTTAGTTTTAGCGATGCTGGGCGATTCACAAAATTTGAGGTTAAAAACAGTGAAAACATTGAGCTTTTTGACTTAACTCTAGACGATGATGATATAGCAGAGCTTGAACGCCTTGAATCTAACTACAAAGAAGTTAGAGGAGAGAATAGAGGTGTCCCATACGAAGAAGGCGATACGTTTAGATTAACCGCTCACATGTTTCGACATACGTTGGCCTACTTTGTCATTGCCAATAAATTAGGTGAGCTTGATGATATTAGATATCAATTTAAACATTTAACTAGCCTAATGACGTTTGTTTATACTCGAAGAGCATTTTTGGCCTCAACAACTTTAATTAAAACTACTGAAGAGTTTAATGAGATTTTAATTGACCGTGTTGCAGAAGAGTTAATAGATGAAGCCGAGTCACAATCACTTAAAGGTGGTGCTGGTGAGCAAATTAATAAAACATCTAAAGATCTGATAATAGGTATTACTGATAGTCAAAGTAAAGATTCGACTGTGATTAAGCAGATCCATTTCAGTTCAATTGAAGAACTGAAAAAATTTCTCGTCAAAAATATTAAAAACATACGTGGCTTACCTACGGGGTACTGCACTGCGGGAGAAGCTTGCAAGATAAAAGGAGCAGGAATCCCTAGTGGCTGTGTGTATTGTGGTAGTAAAATCATTACCAAACGCCACAAGGTCAATTGGCAAATAATAAAAAAAGAAGCAACGCAGAAACTAGAGGCATATGCGGCATTAACCAAAGAAGAGCAAGAAGATTACGAGCTATTTGCTATTCACTGGAAAAATAATATAGCAGCAGCTGACTATGTATTAGATGAAGGCAAAGCGCATACAAACCAAGGAGAACAAGCATGAGTAGCGCATACGATGATATAAAACGTGCTTTTGAAGAGATGAAATCTGATGGCAGCAAGATAACCAAAAATGCAGTAGCAACGAGAGCTAAAAGAAATATTGCAAATCTATCTAAAGAAGAAGAAAAATGGGTAAAGTTACGAGAAAATATTGAAAAAGCTCAATTAACTTGGGAAGAAAAAAATAAAGATAATTTAATAAAACAACTCAGAACAAAGGTAGCCGAACTAAAAAGCAAGCTTGCTAAAGAAAAGCAAAAAAACGAGATTGACCCTAAGGAAATCGATAAGGATTTTGAAAAGCTACTGGTGCGATTACAAGAAATGTACGCTGAAATAGATAAGCTCAAACTGATTAATGCTGATTTAAAAAATCAACTTCAGCACTCAGGGCAACATACAGAAATAAGAGTGGATACGTCTACTGGTGAAATTATTGAATTAGTTTCAACGAAACAATAGATTAGATGTAGTAGCTCATATCTCATCTTACAGTTTTGTTGATTAGGTTTAGACTTCACCTGACAGGCAGCAAGAGCGAACAAGAGACGGTCAGAGTGATCTGGATATGTGAACTTAATTCTACAAAGCGGACGCTTAGCGACCCCGTTCATGCAATAAAATTGAGTTTAGGCAATCCGCATTAATTGTATAATGATGTCTCTGCTTCTAAAGAGTATGTTTATGAGAACCATTGGAAAACTGGCAAAAGATTTAGATATCAATGTTGAAACGATCCGCTTTTATGAGCGCCAAGGTTTAATAGAGCAGCCTCCAAAACCCGAATCAGGTTATCGAAAGTATGACGAGACACACGCTAATCAACTCAAATTTATTCTGAAAGCTAAAGCATTAGGGTTTACGCTGAAAGAAATTGAATCACTGATGTCACTAAGTAGCAGTTGCGCTGATATAGAATCGATGGGATTGCAAAAACTTAATCTCATCCGTAATAAAATTGCTGATTTACAGCGGTTAGAGAAAGTAATTCAAGATATGACAGATTCTTGCAAGGCCAATCAAGACCCTCAATCCTGCCCGGTAATAAATTCACTTAAATAGCTATTGACCCCGTACTTATGTACGGAGTTTATACTACCTTAAAAATTGAGGTAGATAGTTATGATCAATAAAATTCTAGATAAAGTAGGTTCTGGTGGCGTTTGGCTAGCCGCCCTTAGTTGCACAGCATGTTTTCCTGCGCTCGGCTCATTGGCATCTGCGCTTGGGTTAGGTTTTCTTTCACATTTTGAAGGGATAGCGGTGAACACCTTATTGCCATTATTTGCTTCACTAGCGTTGTTAGTTAATTTCTATAATTGGTATCAACATCGAGAGTCATTAAGAGGCATTTTAAGTGTCATTGGCCCAATTGCAGTATTGCTGACCCTTTATCCTTTATGGCAATACGACTGGAGCACTTACTTATTTTACTTTGGGATCATTTGGATGGTCGTAATGTCTATTTTAGATATTGTTAAGCCCATTAAGGAACCAGTATGCAAGGTATAGAATTAAAATCTAAGATAACTTGCCCTGAATGTGGATTTAGCAAAGTTGAAACCATGCCTACAAACGCTTGCCAATGGTATTACGAATGCGAAAGCTGTAAAGCACTACTTAAACCGTTCAAAGGTGATTGTTGCGTTTACTGCTCTTATGGAACAGTTAAGTGTCCTCCTATTCAAGAAGGCAATGCATGTTGCTCAGGTAAGTAGCCTAGTATTCGGTGGTTCTGTGCCAACCAAGTAATATCTTAAATGCGATTGCGATTAACACTAAACCACCAAATAGTTCAGCTTTAGACTCCAGCCATACGCCACTTCTTTCGCCGATATTCACACCAATCTAGCTAAAGGCAAACGTCGTGACGCCTATTATCAAGCAAGCTACGGCTATGTCTACCTCAAGCAATGTGATTGCATAACCTGCCGCCATTGCATCAATACTGGCGGCAATAGCAAGAACAAATAGCACACGATGAGTAACATTAGCAATATCTTCTTCAATTCCTTCAGATTGGGACTCATAAATCATTTTTGCCACCGATAAATAATAGCAAAATAAAAGCTATCCAAGGTGCATAATCTTCAATCCAAGATGATCATCCTTTACCGCTGTAATAGCCTAAAAGAGGTATAAAGCCTTGGAAAAATCCAAAATAAGCAACGGCTTTAATAAAGAGTTTTTCAGCATTTGCTACTTTTTTAGAACCTAAGCCTATGGATACTGCAAACACGTCCATACTGAGTGCTATAGCTAATACAAATACTTCAAACAAATCGATTAAACCTGAATAAAATTGTTATAAGATTACGTGACGTATAATTAGTTACTTGACTGATGTTAAACACCTAAGGTTTGCTGACAGTTGCTCAATTATCGAAGCCTTATTTTTACACCAAATTTCAGCCAGATATTCAGTAACAGTGCCAACACTTGAAGGAAACAGAATATTCCCCGCCACTTTGGCGAAAGGGCCATCAGTTTCGAGTAAAATCCTATCTTGAGGTATCCACGATATTACTTTTTTAGCTCTGGCTGAAGTAAGCATGGCTGGCCCAATAGAAAAGAAACAGCCTAGCTCGACGGCTTCTAGAACTTGCTTCTTAGTACCTAAAAACCAATGAAGAATAGAAGTACCAGCATCGGGGTATAACTTAAGTTGTTCAAGTACTTCACCTGTCGCATTAAGACTATGGATAGTTAATATTTTGTTATCAAAGCCTTCACATTTTTTCAAAATATGCGTAAAAACCTCTAATTGATCATCAAAGTAATCAGCATAACCTTTTGAGCCATCCAGCCCAATTTCTCCAATATATCTAGTTCTATCAACTAGCTTATCGAATAGAGGTAGTTCATTTTTCCTTAAATGAGCAAGTTGAGGGTGCAGACCCAAAGCCGTTTTACAGTGTTTTATGTCACTTGTTAACTGGACAGTACCTTCAAAAGCTGACGGCACCGTAGTTACTGATAGCACGTAATAATTACTGCTTTTTATGTCGTTCAATACCTCTTGATAATCTGGATATAAATCAACATGGCAATGAAGATCCATCATGATGATTTATCCGCTTGGAGAAATAATTCAACCTCTGCCAATCCTCGCTTAATAGTTGATTCTAATTTTTCTCGTATATCTTTTTCTTGTGGTATTGGTCCTGACTTTCGAAGCCAAGAACGATAGTTATCTGATTGTTTCAATCTAATAATGGCAGTTTGAACCGCTTGGAGATCATCGCGAGTATCTTTTTCTTTAATAAGACCTCTCAACCGCTTTGTCTTGTATGGCGCATCTTGTGTAAAACCAGCATGAAAAACTGACGCTCTTCGAATAAGGCAAGGTACACAATGCCCACACTGTTTATGCTCTCTGTGCCAATGACTACAAGAAACACTCAGAGGAACTGCTTTTCTAATTGCGTCTTGATCAACACATTCCGCTAACATTTCACCTTTAGTTTTGAATTGATAGGGGTTTACAAATTTGACATGAAACCCAGTGTCTCTAAGCAAAGATTCAAGCCTGCTTAGAAAATTAGGATGAGTAGTTCTAGTACTATGGCTACCAATCCGTCTTCTGGTAAGCGGTGGATTTATAGAAATATAGCCATTCTCAGGGACGACAATAGTTTCAATACTGCTATCGCAATTAGCATTTCTTAAGGCTGATATACCAAGTACCGCCATAGCTAGGAAGTTGAAGCTTCTTCCCCTCATGCTAATGTCAGTTTTACCTTCTAACTGCTTGATAATATGAGGAGACATTGAATAGGACAATTCGCCGAATGGCGGGGACAATAATTGCTTAATATCTTCCTGTTTTGCGCCATCACCACGATAAGCGTGACTAACCAAAAGCGGTTTTAAGGCTGACTCTCCGTTTAAAATGTCAATTGCACCAACTGCGCTATCAAGACCTCCTGAAAAAAGGCAGACTGAGTTGAGTCCAATTAATGATTTTGCTTTTGCTTTCGCTTGCTCACTTGTTTTAGGAGTCGGCATCGGCATAGTTGTTTTTTCAAAAGTAAACTGCCATTGATCGCCCGTTAGAAAGTTGAGCAAAGAACTTAGTTCAGGCTCAACAGTATTCCACATATCCTCATCGGTAACAGGAACATGCAAGTGCATTTTTCTAGCCCATGCATTTTCTGCATTATCCCTCAATTCAAATGTATCAGCGGCGGTAACGGCGGTTGCAATTGTTATCAGATCTATTGCATCAGCATCTACATGCAATCCTAAATCACGAACTGTTTGTAGTAGTTGTTTTGACACTAAGCTGTGCTTAGTGATGTCATTTTGATGCGTGTGAAACATTTGGACAGGATGACAGTCTTCAGAAAAATCAGGCAAGTTAGCTGGGTCATGGTTAAAATAAAAATTAGTCATCAAAACTCTCCCATTCATCCACTGTCATTGCAATTGCATCAGCTTGAATTTTAGTAATATTTTCCTTGCTAATAGTACTAGGGTTGCCATTAGTTACTTTGTCTAACTGCTCTTGTGTGATCACTTTTATTAATTCCCTTAATTCTACTTCCATTTGATGATGCTTACTTGCAGGCTCAACATGAAACCAAGCTCTGCCCATGCCTTCAACCACATCCTGAAAAATAAGATCTGTTAAATAACAGCCTATGGCTTCTTGAATAACTTCGTCAGTAAAACTGTTTGGGTCAAATTCTTCTGTATCGGGTAATGCTTCCTCTAGTGCGTAATCCAACGCAACTCTTACAGCATCCGAATCGGCATTATCAGGTGCCAAATGACTAGCAATTTTGTCAATTGCTTGGTCAGTCGATAACCCAGTTAGATCACCTAATGATAAGCTTTGATTATTAACCGTTACGGTGTCGCCACGCATGACACCAAGCAATCCAGAACCAGCCGTTATACCGCTTGCTAGTCTCCGGCTTGTGCTTTTACCTCCGCCAGAGCCTTTTCTAGAGTAACTTTTTAATGAACGCCTTAGATCTGAGGTTGAGCCACCTGTTTGTGCATATTTACCAAATGCTCTTCTGGCGCTGGCAAACCTATTTGGAGGTGGCGTTGCTGTTGGCGAACCACCGATTTCTTGTTGAACCTTGTCATTGTCAATATCGTTGGTATGGTCATTCTGATCATCAGATTGATTGTTATCAGAACCAGTTTGATCATCCCCATCAGTACCTGATGCAGGCTCTATTGTGACGGGATCTCCTTGCTCTGCCCAAGATGGAATTAGCGGACTCTTGTTATTCGGTCCTGTAGACGATGCGGACGTACCCATATTACTTAATTCCCTCTAGTTCTTTTAAGATTGGATTGAGCCACCTTTGACGAGGCAAGCTTTTTAAGAATGTAAGAAGACTTAAGCAACATTTATCATCCTGCTTGGCAAGTAACACGGCTCCATAGATGCCTGTTGGTTTTTCGGTCCAATCACCAATCAACTTAAAGTTTTCAATCAAACCATCCATGACTGACATGTACTCTTCCTTCGGAGTTGTGGTAATCGCAGTAGAGTTAACGCCACTGACCCTTACCTTTTGCTTCATTAATTCTTCTACAAGTTTTTGAGCAGCTCCCGACATTACCGCATTAACAGCACCCATTGGAATGCTTTCTCGGCTAAGGTATGCCGCTGGGGTCAAATCCATCTCAGTAAACATTGGAGGTAATTTTGACCATTTATCAATAAAAGCTAGGTCGAGTTTCCACTCTTCAGGTAACTTTATTTCATCAAATTCAACTTCTGAATTTTCGAGATCCGCTAAAACTTTTGGATATCCGTTTTCCTTATCAATTAATTCATAAAGCTTGTTAGTAGCCTGAGTGCCTAAGCACCTCTCAAAAATTACCAGCTTAGTGATAGTTTTCTCGTCAAGCTGCATTCCTCGACGGTGAGCCGTTTTCTTTCTCATCTTAACTTGATTGAGTAATCGCTTAACTATGCGAGGGTTACCGTTAATGTTTGTGGATTCAGCTAATAGTGGAGCTAACTGTTCAGCAACTACAAATTTGCTTCTGAGTCCTGAATGCTTTTCGATATCGTGATCCTGAAGAAGCTCATCAACGGTAATTTGTGGTTGTTTCCAAGAAAGCCTTAATGATTCTTCAAGGGCACATCTTATCGCTTCTAACTGAGCATCTGTCACTCCGTGGTCTTGAGCGGTGAGCATCATTAAATATGCCCTTATCTCAAGAACACCGGGCCTTGGTACATGCACAGGAATTTGAATAAGCTTGTCTAAATAATCAGTTTGATGTCGTTGAGATGCACCTTTGTGATATTCAGGTACTGCCAAACGGATCATGTCTTCATCGGCGGCAATGACAAATGCGGTATTTGGTAAAAATAGAAATAATCTGATCGCCTCAAGTGTTGAAATGGCATTAAATGGAGAGCAGCGATCTAAATTATCGACATAGACAATAAGTGGCTTATCAAACTCCTTTAACAGATCAGAATATGCTTTTCGGAATTCTTTAATTTCTTTAGGAGGTGAGAATGATTTCTTATCTTTGATCAAACCTTTGTTTTTCTTCGCAACATCCTTAGCGCCATCGACAGCACCTTTTACATCATCAACATCAAGTTCACCATCGTCACCACCACTGAATAGTCCCATGATCTTCTGTATACCACCCATAGTCGGTATACCAGCTAATGCTGCACCACCATCCATTAGCAGTCCCATCAGTCTGATCTTATCTATTCGTCCAGCAAACTCTATTGCTTTTGCACTTAGATTTTTATCGTCTGCTGCTTTTTTTACTAAAGTAGATGCAATTGTTTCTAATAGCGCTGCTTTAGCGTCATCGTATCCTTGGAAAGTCCATGCATCGAAATGCACTTGTATATATTCTTGTTCATCAGTTTCCAAAGATGCTTTGGTAAGTTCAAGAATCGTGGATTTTCCAGCGCCCCAATCACCAAAGACACCTATACTAATAGGCATTAATTCCTTTTCAGTGATAAGATCTTTAATCGACTCAGCCGTTTCATTAAAGTTTAAGAAGTCAATTTTTGACTCTTTATCAGACCACATAACATCTCCTTTTATTTATTATTTTTTTGTTCCATTCTTTCAATAGTTCGATGAACCGTCGGGCGGCTAACAGAATATTTCTTCGCTAATGCAGAGATCGATTCACCATTTAATTTATCTTTATATAATTCTTTCGCTTGTTTGTCTGATAAAGCAGGCAACCTACCCATATGTTTGCCTTTAGCCTTCGCTTCTTCGCGACCTTCTGCGGTTCTGGCTTTTATAAGATCCCGCTCAAGTTGAGCGAATACTCCACATAGGTTGATCATGGCGGTGGCAAACGGATTATCATTTTTAGTATTGAGAGAGCCGTCGATAATATTTAAACAAGCCCCCTTTTTGTGGATACTTTCAATAGCCTCAAGAATAGACTTTAATGATCGGCCTAGCCGATCAAGGCGAGTAACAATTACCTCATCACCCTCCCTGATAAAATCGATGAGTTCCTTTAGCTTTTCTTCATTTCTAATGGAAGCACCTGACTGTTTTCCTTGAAATATTTTTTCACAGCCATGAGCGTCCAACTTGGACAGTTGAATATTTAAATCTTGCTCTTTAGTTGAGACTCTTGCAAAACCAACTTTCATATGTACGAAACCTGTAACTTTCGTACATCTTAACAATCAAGTGAACGAAAGTACATTAAATAAATTTCGTACATGAACGTAATAAAATATAGTTATTCGTACACAACACGGATAGAAAATGAATGACAATTCTAACTATCAAGTGACTTAATTATTCCACACGCTTCAATGGTGTTTTCAGTTGTACACAAACTTGCCATTTGTTGAAGCTCAGCTTTTAGTGCTTTGAGTTCTCTCATTCGATTGTTAACTAAGGCCAATTGTTGAGCAATGAGCTTATTAACACTTGCACAGCTTTCTTCTGGCTTATTTTTCAGTTCCATAAGGCGTTTAACATCTGTTAGAGGGATATCCAAACTTCGGCAATGCTTTATAAACTCTAATTCTTTTAAAGCCCGTTCACCGTATAACCTGTAATTCCCTTCAGTACGTTCAGGAGTTGAAAGCAACCCTTCTTTCTCGTAATACCGAATTGTTTGTATCGAACACCCTGTCGTTTTTGAAAGTTCACCTATCTTCATAAAACTTTAGTCCTAAATCTTGACTCTATAGTCACTATAGACTTTATAGTTAAGTTATCAAGCAAATAACTAAGGCCGTGCAATGAGTGGTTGTGGTTGCGAAGTCGAACTAAAAGATGCGAAACAAAAACATGTGCTGTATTGGTTGCTAGGTATTAATGCGGTTATGTTCTGCGTTGAGATTACTGTGGGCCTATATGCAAACTCAACGGCTTTGATAGCAGATTCAATGGATATGCTGGCTGACGCAATTGTCTATGGTATTGCTCTATATGCCGTGAGCCGATCTTTAAAGCATAAAGCCAATGCAGCCCTTATCAGCGGTTACTTTCAGCTGACACTCGGAATATTGGTAATCTTTGACATAGTAAGAAGACTCGGAGAAGGTGAGCCTCACTCTTGGTTCATGATCGGCTTTGGTTTTGTAGCATTAATAGCAAACGTCATTTGTTTAGTTTTAATCAGAATGCAAAGCAATGGTGAAGTCCATATGCGTGCAAGCTGGATATTTTCAGCCAACGATGTGATCGCAAACTTGGGGGTCATTGCTGCTGGTGTTTTAGTGATGCTACTTGATTCTCGCTGGCCTGACATTGTGATTGGTAGTGTGATTGCAACCCTAATTTTAAGAGGGGCTTACCTGATTATTACTGATGCGAAGAAAGAGCTGAGCAACGCAGAGTTAACAAGCGAAAACAATAGCTGTAGTGGAAGTAAATCAAAATCATGTTCTTAAAGGAGATGGATAATGAGTGCTAATTATTTAGAGAAAACACAAATATTAGACTTAGATGATCACAGCATCCAATCTCTAATAGCAGATCGGAATTGGAATACAATGGATGAATACAACACAATAGGAGCTGCTTACACCTTTGTTAAAGATGAGATTCAGTTTGGTTACAACCGCAGCGATGATATATCTGCGAGTGAAGTTTTAGCGGATGGCTATGGACAGTGCAATACCAAGGGAAACTTGTTAATGGCTCTATTCCGAGCGCTTGGTATTCAGTGCCGATTTCATGGTTTCACGATTGACCAACAGCTTCAGAAAGGCGCTATTCCTTCTTATGTATTTTGGCTTGCCCCAAAATCCATTATCCATAGCTGGGTAGAAGTGCTCTATGAAGGTAAGTGGATCAATTTAGAAGGCTTCATTCTCGACGAAGCTTACCTAAGTTCAATTCAATCCAAATTCAGTCAAGCTAAAGATAATTTTTGTGGTTATGGAATAGCTACTACCTGCATAAGTAACCCAGAGACGAACTGGGTTGGTAAAGATACTTATATTCAAAAAGAAGGCATACACGACGACTTTGGCTTTTATGACTCACCCGATGAATTCTATGCTGAGCAGGGAACCAATCTAACGGGTATTAAACGTTGGGCGTACCAAAACTTTATCCGTCATATCATTAATTGGAATGTACAAAGGCTTAGAAGAAAAAATGTAACCGCCGAGGCTCAACATGCATAACCACTCTCACGGTCATGATCACCCTCACAATGATGAGGACGCTTCGAGACGCATTGGCTGGGCTTTTTTTCTAAACCTCACGTTTACCATCATCGAATTTATCGGAGGTTGGTTAACCAATAGTACGGCAATCATGGCAGATGCTATCCATGATTTAGGAGATAGCATCTCCATAGGCACCGCATGGGGATTAAATAAGCTCAGTAACAAGCCTGCCTCTAGCCAGTTTTCATATGGTTACAAGCGCTTTTCATTGCTTGGCGCATTGATTAACGGTTTGGTATTAACTGTTGGTTCTGTTTTTATACTAATTGAGGCCATACCAAGATTAGCTAACCCCGAAATGCCTCAAGTCGAAGGAATGCTTTTATTAGCTATTTTTGGCATGGTGGTAAACGGTTACGCTGCCTATAAGCTAAGTCATGGAAAGACCTTAAATGAACGAGTTTTAAACTGGCACTTGCTTGAAGACGTTTTAGGTTGGATAGCTATATTTATTGTATCAATCGTATTGATGTTTGTTGAATGGCCCATACTCGATCCTATTTTATCAATTGGGTTTACCCTTTTTATTTTATTTAATGTTGTAAGAACACTGAAAACGACACTTATGCTCTTCTTGCAAGCGACACCAGATATTGATCTTATTGAAAATATTAAATCGAAAATAGTTTCTAAAGCCATTGTGGGTGAAGTACATCACTTACACATCTGGTCACTTGATGGTGAACACAACGTTTTAACCGCCCATATTGTTTTAAACACTGAAATATCTAACGAAGAGCTGAAATCGTACAAGCTAGAGTTGCGACAGGAGCTTAAAGAGTTTGATTTTGCTCATACAACAATTGAAATAGAGTTCATAGACGAGCAATGTCGTGACGCAAGCTAAACGATAGTGTTAACATTGGCATAACTAAGAGATAGTTGAAACGAAATGAATATTAAACAATTCCCTGCATACATCATGATAGTGCTGATATTACTTCAGTCATTTTCTGCTGTGGCAAAAGTTGCTGATGTTCATATTGTTGATTCCGAGCATATAAAAACCGAGCATGTTCATGCTTTAGATGACCACATTTCTTCTGAAAAATTAATACAATCATCAGCAGATAATGACCAACACAACCCCGCTGATTGTCATCATTGCGGACACTGCAATGGCTCGCATGTACAGTTTGCTACGCATGTTTACATCAGTAGAGACATTGATTTCAAATCAAGTCAGGTATTTGATTATTTAAAAGTAGTCATTGAAGCTCCCCCTTCCAGATTACTTCGACCTCCCAAAAGTTAGTCCTTTTATTTAATTGGCGCGTTAGGCGGTGAAGCCAACGCTCGTTTCATAAAATAAACAGGACAAAATATGAATATGTCTTATTTTAAGGCCCCCGTACTTGCTTGGAAGAAAGTAAAACGGTTGCTTCTGTTGTCGTTTTTAGTGACAACTAATAATGTATTTGCAAATGACTTAACTGTTGATTCAGTTTCATTGTCAGAGGCAATACAACGAACACTTGCAAACAACCCACAGCTAACAGCTTTTAAATACAAACAAAAGCGTTTAGACGGCGAGTTAGCTACCGCAGGGTTAAAACCTGAATATAACGTCAGCGCTGAATTGGAAAACTTTGCAGGTACAGGTGATGTATCTGGATTCAGCGACGCTGAACTTACCTTATCAATATCTTCCGTGGTGGAATTGGGAGATAAGGTAAATAGCAGAAAGCTTTATGTTAATGCCCAACAGCAAGCAATAGCTGTTGAAAAAAGAATACAAACACTCGATATTTTGGGTGAAGTAGCAGCTCGCTATATCGATGTTTTGACGTTACAGCAAATCATGCTCGTCAATGAAAATGCAGAAAAGCTAGCACGAGAAACCTATCAAACTGTCTCCAAAAAAGTTCGTGTTGGTTCGGCACCGTCATCAGAGCAAAAACGAGCTGATGCAGCTTTAGCAACAGCTCGACTAAAGACGCTAACCATTTCCAAGCAGTTAGAGGCCAGTGTTCGTAAGTTAGCTATTATGTGGGGAGAACAATCACCGCAATTCTCTCGTGTATCAGGCGATTTATTTGCACTTCCCAAAACAATATCACTCGAATACATCATGGCTCAACTTTCTCAAAGTCCTCATATATTAGCTTATGCAGAGCAATCGAGAATTCAGCAAGCTCAATTACAATCAATCAACGCACAAAGCCACGCTAATATAACGTGGAGCGCAGGTGTGAAAAGACTTGAAGGTAGCAATGAGACTGCGTTGGTTGCAGGAATTAGCGTCCCTCTGTTTACGAGTGATAGAAATAGAGGCAGCTATCAATCTCAAAAAGCAAAACTCGATGAAGTTGAGCAGCAACGGAAAGCCAGTGAGCGAGCAATTTACAGCCAATTAGCGACATTTTATGCGGCTCAGGAAGAGGCTCGCCTTACGGTTGAAACCTTACAAACCAGTATTATTCCGCCTCAAGAAAGTGCTTTGTCATTAGTGCAAAAAGCCTATTCGGACGGGCGCTTTAGTTATTTAGAGCTAGTTTCAGTTCAAAAAGAGCTTATTGAGATGCAATATGCGCTTATTTTTGCCGCAAGTGAGGTTCACAAACAAAGCGCCTCCATTGAGTCCTTATCAGGCATTCCATTAATTTCTTCCGGCAATACAGAAAGCCAACTTTCAAGCTTTATTGAGAATTAATCATGAAAAAGAAAAATATATTAAATTCACCAATCAGCCTTTTCAAATTAATGCTTGTTGCTGTAATTGGTTTCACCTCCATCACGACCTCAGCCAGTGAAGAACACAAAGATGAAATAGTCTCTATGTCTGTTGAGATGGCTAAACAAAACAGCATTGAAACAGTAGCAGCAACTAGCGGTGTTATTCATAACGAAGAAGTTGTATATGGAAAAATCGTTGCCGATCCTGCCTCACTTGCGCACGTTAACGCTAGATTCGATGGTGTTATTAAGGAAGTAAAAGTCAATCTCGGCGAAGAGGTCAAAAAAGGTGAAACGTTGGTAGTGATTGAATCCAATGAGAGCTTAAATCAATATTCGATAAAAGCACCAATGTCTGGGCGTATAGTCGCTAGGCAAGCCAATATTGGCGAGCTTACAAATGGTGAAAACTTGCTGACAATAGCCAATTTTGACGTGGTTTGGGCACAACTATCAGTGTTTCCTACTCAGCTAAGTAAGGTTAACGCTAACCAGCAGGTGCTAATTCATAGCACTGAATTTAATCAAAGTGCGCAAATTAGCTATTTAACACCATCACTAAACGACAAGCCATACTCATTGGCATTTGTAAAATTGGATAACAAAACCAACAAGTGGCCGCTTGGCACTGTAATTAAAGGTGCGGTTACGACCAGTCAACACTCTGCTCCAGTTGTTGTGCCAAAAGGAGCCATTCAAGAGTTTGAAGGCAAAGATGTTGTTTTTATTAAAGAAGGCAATGAATACCACCCTAGCGCCGTAAAAACTGGCGCTTCAGACGCTATCAATATTGCTATCATCGACGGTTTGAACGTCGGCGAAAGTGTGGTTGTAAAGAACAGTTATCTGCTAGTTGCTGATCTAAAAAAATCGGAGGCTGGACATGAACACTAATCTCCGACCTTTTTGTCCTCTACATATTGGCTTCAGTATTATCGAGGTGAAAATATGATCGCTTGGATACTAGAATTATCTATCCGTAGACGTGGTACTATGTTGCTTATGGCCTTGTTTATCATCGCTTTAGGAATATGGAACTATCAGAAGCTACCTATTGACGCTGTGCCAGATATAACCAATGTACAGGTACAAATAAACACGCAGGCTCAAGGTTATTCACCTTTGGAAACAGAGCAACGGATTACGTTTATCGTCGAAACGGGCTTGGCAGGTTTACCTAAGCTGGATTATACCCGTTCACTTTCTCGATATGGCCTGTCGCAAGTGACTGTTGTGTTTGAAGAAGGCACAGATTTGTATTTTGCCAGAAACCTAATCAATGAGCGACTTAGCGCAATTAAGGAGCAACTACCGTTTGGCATTGAACCAGAAATGGGACCAATTGCTACGGGCCTCGGTGAAATATACATGTACAGTATAACTGCCGACGAAAGTGCAAAGCAGAATAATGGCTTACCCTATGATGCGATGGCGTTAAGGGAGATCCATGACTGGGTAGTGAAACCACAACTTGCATTGGTTAAAGGGATTACGGAAATCAATGCAATTGGTGGCTATAAAAAGCAATACCATATCAATCCCGATCCGTTAAGGATGTTGCACTTCGGTATTACCAGTGAAGCACTATCAAATGCAATAATGCGAAATAATGCAAATCAAGGGGCTGGATTCATCGAAAGAAGCGGACAGCAAATTCTTGTTCGTTCACAAGCTCAGTTGCAATCTATTCAAGACATCCAAAACGTCATTATAAAAAGCGACGACGGCACACTTGTAAAAGTTAAAGATGTCGCCGAAGTTGCGATAGGAAAAGAGCTAAGGACAGGAGCTGCATCACTGGAAGGCAAGGAAAGTGTGATTGGCACCGCAATGATGCTGGTAGGAGAAAATTCACGCTCGGTGGCATTGGCTGTTGGTGACAAGCTTAGTGAAATCCAAAACAGTTTACCTCAAGGCGTGTCCATAGTTCCCTTATATGACAGGACAACTCTGGTTGATAAAGCAATTAGCACCGTACAGAAAAATCTTATTGAAGGTGCATTACTGGTTATCTTCGTATTGTTCCTATTACTGGGTAACATACGCGCCGCTTTGATTACCGCCGCAGTAATTCCTTTGGCAATGTTGGCAACAATCACGGGCATGGTTCAAAGCAAAGTCTCTGCGAATTTAATGAGTCTGGGAGCCTTAGATTTTGGATTGATTGTCGATGGCGCGGTAATAATCGTTGAGAACTGCATTAGGCGGTTAGCAGAAAGCCAAAAACGAAATAGTTCTGTCATTTCCCTGAAAGAACGCCTAGACATTGTTTATTCTGCTACCAATGAGGTTATACGACCTAGT
Source organism: Pseudoalteromonas sp. MBR-15 (assembly GCF_053628915.1). Classification (NCBI taxonomy): domain Bacteria; kingdom Pseudomonadati; phylum Pseudomonadota; class Gammaproteobacteria; order Alteromonadales; family Pseudoalteromonadaceae; genus Pseudoalteromonas; species Pseudoalteromonas sp. MBR-15. The sequence goes on along the minus strand of NZ_JBRJHH010000006.1, from coordinate 93,768 downwards.
GTTTTTGGCGTATTGATCATAACGATTGTCTATTTACCTTTGTTTACCTTATCGGGTGTCGAGGGCAAAATGTTTCATCCGATGGCCGCAACGGTGATAATCGCTCTATTGTCTGCAATGGTATTTACCTTCACGCTAGTCCCCGCTGCGGTTGCTTTATTCTTGAAAGGCAAAATCAGCGAAAAAGAAAGTCCAGTAATTGTCGGCGCTAAGTCAGTTTATAGTCCTGTTTTGAAGTGGGCTTTAAAACTACGTTGGCTAGTTGTTTGCGGCGCTGCTTTACTTGTGACATTTAGCATATTACTTGGTAGTAAATTAGGATCTGAATTTGTTCCTCAACTTAATGAAGGTGACATTGCACTGCACGCGATGCGTATTCCGGGCACGGGTATTGACCAAGCTGTAGAAATGCAGAAGGTACTTGAACAACAAATTATGAAATATGATGAAGTTGTTACGGTGTTTTCAAAAACGGGCACAGCAGAAGTTGCGACAGACGCGATGCCGCCAAATGTGACTGATACTTTTCTGATATTAAAGCCGAGAGAGCAATGGCCCGACCCTAATTTAACGAAAGAGGATTTTGTTGAAAGGCTGGAAAAAGATCTCAGCTCTATTCCCGGCAATAATTATGAGTTTACTCAACCAATTCAGATGCGATTTAACGAATTAATTAGCGGAGTAAGAGCTGATTTAGGGATTAAGCTCTACGGTGATGATCTATCCCAACTTGTCATTTCTGCACAAGAAGTTTTGGCTACACTCAATACAATTTCAGGTGTTGCTGATGCGCGGCTCGAACAAGTTGATGACGTGCCTATCTTTACCGTTAACCCCAAGCCTGAAGCATTAGCGCTATACGGGTTGGATGCAAGCGACTTACAGTCTTGGTTAAAAACAGTCGTGTCAGGTGAAGGCGCAGGGTTAATATTCGAAGGTGATCGTCGATTTGAAATTGTAGTTAGATATCCTGAGCTGTTGAGAGCCAACCTTGATCAGCTAGGTAATTTGCCAATCGCGACAGAAAGTGGTGAGTTTGTACCTGTAAGCGAAGTTGCAGAGTTAAATTATACGACAGTTCCAAGTCAAATAAGCCGAGAAAATGGTAAGCGACGAATTGTAATTACAGCAAATGTTAGAAACCGAGATCTAGGCTCATTCGTACAAGAGGCACAGCAAAAAATTCAACAAAATGTTGAATTGCCTGCTGGTTATTGGCTTGAGTACGGCGGAACATTTGAGCAACTTGAGAGTGCAACGCAAAGATTATCCATCGTAGTACCTGCCACATTGTTTGTAATTTTGACACTGCTTGTCATAGCATTTAGTTCAATAAAAGATGCCCTGATCATATTTAGTGGTGTGCCTTTAGCACTTACAGGCGGCGTATTGGCTTTGTGGTTAAGAGACATGCCTCTTTCAATTTCTGCTGCTGTTGGATTTATCGCTCTTTCAGGGATAGCTGTATTAAATGGACTGGTGATGCTGTCATTCATTAAACAGCGATTACTTGAAACAGGAGAGCTAATAAACTCAATTATCGAAGGTGCAACTATCAGGCTTCGCCCTGTATTAATGACCGCTTTGGTTGCTAGCTTAGGTTTCATTCCTATGGCATTAAACGTCGGAACTGGGGCTGAAGTTCAGAGGCCATTAGCAACGGTGGTAATTGGAGGGATTATTTCCTCTACTTTACTTACTTTAGTTGTTTTGCCTGTTCTATATAGAATTGTTTACAGTAAATACAAATCTTAACTTTAATTTAGAGGCTTCTCGTAATGTTTTCGAGAAGCCTTTTGTTAAGTTACTTTTGCTCGTTCAGGTGTGTAAAAAGACCTATTTAAAACTAAATTACTTTTAAGACGCCGCGATACATTTGTATCTGACAATGAAACTCATGCTCTCCCTGTGACAAGTTTAATAAGGTAATTTGAGTAATTTCATTTAACTTAAGCTGTTCGCTTATATCCAATGAAGGAATAAGCATTATTTCAGCGCAGGGGGATTGCTCTTTATGACCGTTATGAACGCACGTCATTATTGCTAATTGCGCAGATTATGAATGAAACTGGTAAACGGATTATCATTTTTTGTACTGACAGAACCATTAATAATCTTTGAACAATCGCCCCGTTTGTGAGTACTTTCAATGTCCTCAAGAATAGACTTTAATGATCGGCCTAGCCGATCAAGGCGAGTAACTATTACCTCATCACCCTACCTGATGAAATCGATTAGCTTCTTTAACTTTTTTCATTTCTAACCGAAGTACCAGACACATTGCCTTATAATATTTTTTTACAACCATAATAGCCCAACTGAACAGTTGAGCATTCAAATCTTGTTCTCTAGTAGATACTCTTGCAAAACCACTTTCATGTGTAGGAAACTTTTAGCTTTCGGACATGAACGAGATAAAAGATCAATATTCGTTCATTTAAAAAGTGAAATAAATGACAACTCTAACTATCAAGATTAATTCTTCCACATGCTTTAGCTGTGTCTTCACTTGTACACGAGCTTACATTTGTTGAAGCTCAGCTTGTAGTACTTTGAGTTCCCACATTAGATTGTTAACTAAAGCCAATTCCGCCTGTGTCTATCACAAGTTCAAAACTCAAACTCTAAATATAAGCTGATTTGATCTCCTTCAAAGAAGATTTTTTGCCCATAAACTCTTACACCGAAATGTGTAGATTAGTACTGATTCACAATAATTGCGCTGAAATTGAGTCAATCGTATTACAAATACTCTTATTGATACTGGCTCATTACTTGCAATTTTTCGAGAACATGACCACATGTAGAGAATAATAGGCTAACAGTGGGAAATATTTACACTATCAATGTAAGGATTACTTATGAAATACTCAAGATTTGCTGCAATGATCATCACCTCAACCATTGCTATGTTTGTCATGATGTATCTCAACACTTACGCAGTATCACATATATGGTTTAGTGAAACGCGTATCTATATGGCGTTGTATATGGGAGCAGGTATGGCAATGATCATGCTGGCCTTTATGCTTGGCATGTACAGTAACAAGAAGCTCAACATGGCTATTTTTCTATTGGCGACAATACTGTTCGCCATATGTCTTTATCTTGTTCGCTCTCAAAGCACAATTTCTGACACTGCCTACATGAAAGCGATGATTCCTCATCACTCCATTGCTATTCTTACTAGTGAGCATTCAACTTTGGAGGATGTACGCGTGCGTGAATTGGCAAATGGTATTATTAAAGCCCAACGAAAAGAAATAAAAGAAATGGAATGGCTGATTAAGGATATTTCTGAAAATGGAAAGGTCAGCTCACAAGCTCAGGCTGAGCAACGACCGCTCCCAAAGTTTGAAGGCACACTGAACAAAGGAGACTAAGATGACTAAGACAGCTACCCTGTACAGAATGGTCACTGACGAACATATCTGCCCCTATGGTTTAAGGTCGAAAGATTTGCTGGAGAGGCAAGGGTATGATGTAGAAGATCATAAGCTCACGTCAAGACAACAAGCTGATGACTTCAAAGATAAGCATGATGTCAAAACTACGCCACAAACCTTTATTGAAGGAAAGCGTGTCGGAGGATACGATGACTTAAGAGAGTATTTTGGTAAAGATGAAGCAGGTCAAACTGGCACAACCTACACGCCAGTTGTAGCCATTTTCTCGATAGCTGCACTTCTTGCTGTCGCATCTCAACATTTTGCTTCCGGCTCATTTATCTCCATCAGAACACTGATGCTATTTATAGCTTTTTCAATGACGCTCTTAGCGGTGCAAAAACTGAAAGACCTATACAGTTTCACAAATTCGTTTATTACTTATGATTTACTAGCGATGAGATGGATAAGATATGGTTATATTTATCCCTTCATTGAAGCATATGCAGGTATTGGTATGGTTGCCCAACTACAGCCTCTCGCAGTGGCACCATTTTCATTGTTTATCGGCACAGTTGGAGCAATTTCAGTTTTCAAAGCCGTTTACATTGACAAACGCCAGTTAAAGTGTGCCTGTGTAGGCGGCGATAGTAGTGTGCCACTTGGATTTGTATCGCTATCTGAAAACTTATTTATGATCGCGGGAGCATTGATTATGCTGCTGATGTAAAGGTATAGCTCTATTCGGCGGCTCCTTAACTGTTAAGATTAGACCTAGGATGCCAGCCCACACCTTTCTAATCCATATGTAACATTTTTTCTGTCGTACTGGCATCAAGATAACCAGAACTGAGCAAACAATCTCAAAGGTTGTACAAAATAACACTAAAGCTTTTTCATTAAGTTTTATTGTTATGCTCTTGTGGTGGCTTTCGCCACCACTTTATTAGTTTTCAAGTTCCACCATATCTTTCGCTGCAATGTCACCAGACACTAGCTTTACAGTTGCGAAATGATCATTCACAATTTTAGTAATTTGTACCGTTCCTACCTTTTCGATAGTGTAGGGATCGTCACCTTCACTCAATACTATTCTTTCATGGAATCTAATAACACTGTATTTTTGCCCAACCTCTGCGCCATGCTTAGCACCAATACAGATTAGAGTTCGATTATCAGAACTTTCTACTACCTGACCTCTCATCATGTATTTATGATAAAAAGTGGTATTAGAACAACCCACTAAATATAAACCGAATGTAAGCAATAAAAGAGCTTTTATATAGGGTGTTTTCATCACTGTTACCTCATTTGACTAACTAATTATCTATACACTTTTTTATGAATTCATTTGTTTTTCCGGCCAGCCCCCGAAGGTGCTTGATGACAACTCCAAGGCTTATGAACAGAGTTATCTTTGATGTTCTGATCAACAAATTTATAGTAACTTTCTTTAGTATGTGTCCACCAATCATCATGAACATCTGCGCCATACTTACGGATTACCTCCTCAATCCCATCAAGGCTTACGTTTGCGGCATCATAGGCAAGGTGTATTTCACCTTCTTTGATGTTGTAACTAACTTCATCTATACCAAAAAGCTGATCTATTTCTTTTACTAACTCGTCACAGCTTTCTTCTGTGACATTGCTAAGCTTTAGATTTCGAACAACTAAATTTTGCTCTCTAACGCCAACTCTATGATCTAAATCGCTCATAATTTTTCTCCTAATGTTTGTGTGAATGCTGTTGATTGCTATCTTTCATTTCTTCCATTTTCCGGTTCATCTGCGGCATCATGTTCTCCATCATTTCTAAATGATGTTCAGTCATCTTGATTTGTTGATGCATTGGCATTTCTTCCATATTTTTGTGCATGGATTGCATCATCTTCATCATTGAACGGTGATGTTCAACCATCATCTGCTGTTGCTTGTCAGGATCTTTTTCAGTTTTAATGGCATGGACTTCCTTTTTCATTTCCATCATTTTTTTATGCATTTCTCCCATGTTCTCATGTGGTATTGTCATGCCTTGATGCATATCAGCTTTGTTCGCACCTTCATGTTTATGCTCATTGTTTTGGGCAAATGAGCTAGTGGTTATCAGTAGTGAACTAATAAATAAAATTGATTTAGTTAACGTTTTCATGATTTTTACCTTCTACACTTTTATTAAAACTTGGGATCCAACTTGGTGTCGATTCCATATACCTGTGGTACTCCGAACCAAATTCAGCAATCGCCTGTGCTTCTTCGCGTTTCGCTAGCTTGACGTAAACAACGACTAAGATCGGAAACATCGCAAGTGTTGGGATTGTCGGCCACTGCAATAAAAAGCCGAACATGATTAGAATGAAAGCTACATACTGTGGGTGGCGACATCTTGCATACCATCCAGTTGTAGCCAATTGATGATGTTTTTGCGCGTGATGCAATACATTCCATGCTGAAGACAACATAAAGAAACCTGCAACAATAAACACCATACTCACTATATGAAATGGGTCCCAATGGGCATCACCTTGAAATCCAAAGAAAGTATGTAATAAATGCCCATTTTCATGCGCAAAGAAATTTACTTCTGGATAGGTCTCCGTCAGCCACCCCGACAGAAAATAGATAGTTAAAGGAAAGCCATACATTTCAGTAAATAGGGCAACAATAAAGGCAGAGAACGCGCTTAGACTTCTCCAATCAGTTGATGTTTTTGGTTTGACAAAACTAAAGGCAAAAAAGATAAAAATTGCTGAGTTCAGTATCACCATTGACCATAAGCCATAATCATATGTTTCATTCATCACTGCTCTCCTTTTTATGTGATTCCTTACGTGCCTTTTCTAAGCCTTGTATGTAGCCATCGCGATAGGCTGCATTTTTATCCGTGAGTTCTTGAAAGCTCTCTTCCTTTTTTTCATCAGGCGCATGTGAATGATCGTGACCATGTTTACCATGACTGCCATGCATAAATACGTGCATCAAGGGGCATAGCAATAAAATCAAGTAGGGAAGAAATTGCAGCGTATGTTGACCATGCTCAAGCACTAAGAAGTAGGTCACTGCGGCAATAAGTGCCAGTGCAGCCCAGCCTGTAGGTGTTGACCAAAAATTAGGGTGTTGATTTTTCATATTGCCCTCCTAAACGACTTTTAAGACACCGCGATACATTTGCATCTGACAGTGAAACTCATGCTCTCCCGGTGACAAGTTTAATAAGGTAATTTGAGTAATTTCATTTAACTTAAGCTGTTCGCTTATATCCAATGAAGGAATAAGCATTGTTTCAGCGCAGGGGGATTGATCTTTGCGTATAAACTTCAAGGTAACAGGTTGGCTAGCAGACACCTGAATTGAGGATGGGGAATACACGCCATCCCTCACTTCAATGAGTACTTCATTACCTTGAACGATTGTTTTATTGGGTTTATATAGCCAAAACCACCAAACAATCAGCGCGATTAACATTAAGCCTAATAAGTTAATTAACATCATCGCTCTTCTCCTTAATGCTCTTTTGCTTTAAAAAAGCGAAGTCGATTTGCATTTGACACCACAGTCAATGACGAAAACGCCATTGCAGCACCTGCAATTACAGGGCTAAGCAGAATGCCAAAGAAGGGATATAGAACCCCCGCAGCAAAAGGAATCCCAGCTACGTTATAGACAAACGCGCCAAACAAGTTTTGTTTGATATTTCGTAAAGTAGCTTTGCTTACCGCTATGGCATCGGCAAGGCCATGAAGTGAACCACGCATTAGGGTAATGTCAGCACTTTCGATAGCTACATCAGTCCCTGTGCCTATGGCGAAGCCAACATCGGCTAACGCTAGCGCAGGAGCATCGTTGATGCCATCTCCTGTCATACCAACAATTTCGCCACTGCCTTGTAGCTCTTTCACCTTGTTGGCTTTATCTTCTGGCAGCACCTCAGCAAGAAATTCGCTAATACCTGCTTTTTTGGCAACAGCGGCAGCGGTTTCCTTGTTATCACCTGTTAACATGATGACGCGTATACCATTAGCCTGAAGCCGTTTGATAGCAGAGATTGAGTCTGACTTAATGGGATCTGCGACAGCAATGATTGCGGCAAGTTCACCATCTACAGCAAAGTACATAGGTGTTTTGGCTTCTTTGGCTAAAGACTGGGCTTTTCCAACAAAGCCTGTGAGGTCTATGCCTTTTAACTTCATTAGTTTATCGTTACCAAAAAGCAGGACTTTATTGTTACAGTTTGCTTCTACACCAAAACCCGTAATAGCATTAAACGATTCAATTTTTAGTAACTCAATATCCTTATCTAAAGCACTTTCAACAATCGCTTGCGCTAAAGGGTGCTCTGAGCCGCTTTCTAAACTTGCTGCAAGCTGTAGTACGTCTTTTTCGTCAGTAGCTTTTGCTAAAACAATATCGGTTACCTTAGGTGCCCCTTCAGTAATAGTGCCCGTTTTATCTAAAATCATGGCAGTGATTTTAGAGGCGGTTTGCAGTGCCTCACCGTTGCGAATAAGTACTCCGGCTTCTGCTGCTTTTCCTACTCCCACCATGACAGACATAGGCGTTGCCAAGCCTAAAGCACACGGGCAGGCAATAATAAGCACAGTAGTTGCTGATACGATAGCAAAAGCAATTGCTGGCTCAGGGCCAAAGTTAAGCCATGCTAACGCACTTAACACCGAGATGATCATGACTACAGGAACGAAATAGGCGGAAATAACATCGGCCAAGCGGCCAATCGGCGGTTTTGAATTTTGCGCTCGTTTCACCATATTGATGATCTGTGCAAGCGCCGTGTCTTTACCAACGCGTGTCGCTCTAAATAAAATCATGCCTGATTTGTTCAAAGTACCAGCGACAACCTCATCTTCTTCGGCTTTTTCAACAGGCATAGGTTCGCCTGTCAGCATGGACTCATCAATAGAGGTGTGTCCTTCCAATACAACGCCATCTACGGGAATTTTTTCACCCGGCTTTACTTTCACAACATCATGAAGCAAAACCTGTTCGATACCTATCTGAACCTCTTTATTATCACGAACTACAGTTGCCGTTTTGGCCTGCAAGCCGATAAGACGTTTAATGGCCTCAGAGGTTTTACCTCTGGCTTTTATTTCTAATGCTAGACCTAAATCAATTAAGCCAATGATCATGGCGGTAGCTTCAAAATAGACATGTCGTGCCATCAATGGAACGGCGTCAGGTGCAAACACAACAACCATTGAGTACACCCAAGCTGTACCTGTTCCCAAAGCTATTAGTGTGTCCATATTAGCGGAGTGGTTTTTAAAGCTTTTCCAAGCGCCAACATAAAAATGCTTACCTGAAAAATACATAACACCAAAAGTTAAAATACCGACAACCAGCCAAGACATGCGTTCAAGGTTTGTTTCAACTGTCATTTCTCCAACTACAATGCTGTAGATCATCAAAGGAACGCCGAGTGAAAGGGCAATAAACGTATCGCGCATTAGCTTTTTGTAATATGCCCAATCCGCCGCCTCTTTCTCGTCAAGCGCATCTGTTGCTGAGCTATCATCAATTGGCTTCGCGTTATACCCCACTGACTCAACAGCTTTGATCAATTCTTCTGTCTTAGCTGTCCCAGAAACTGTTACAGTCCTATCAGCAAAATTCATTTCTGCACTGACGACTCCATGAGTTGCCTTTAACGCCCCTTCAATTTTGCCTACACAGCTAGCACACCCAGCGCCTTCAATGATGAGCTGTTGGCTTTGTGATGTTTTTTCCAACGTATTCTCCTTACTTTTACACGAAGAGGATTGAGTTTTTGCCTGACAGCAACAGCCTGATTCGGTTTCTATATTTGTATTAGTAGTTACCATTTTTCCTCCTATGCCTTTTTAATTTGTTCAAAGTTTTCGATGAGATGACAAACCATGTTTGCAGTCGGCGCTTTGTCTTCCATTTCTTCCCATTGAGAAAGCGCTGAAGACATTTTCCCTCGAAGTGCCAACATTGCTTGAAACTGTTTTTCTGTTTCTTCAAGCCGCTCTTTGATGAGGCTTCTGACTAATGGGCACGCACTTGTACCATCTTCAGATTCATTAAGAATTTGCTTGATATCAGCAACGGAAAAACCAAGATTTCTGGCACTTAAAATGAACTTAAGTCTCGATACTTCTTTATTCGAGTATGACTTGTAGCCGTTCACTGACTTAGCAGGTTTTAACAGTCCCAATCGCGTGTAATAGCGCACCGTATCAGCAGTCGTTCCAAGGCTTTTTGACAGTTCTGCTACTTTCATATTTACTCCTTAGTTTTTCACCTAAGTTTGTACTCTCACCTACAGCTTAGACCTGTGTCTAAGACACAGGTCAAGTACTAATTCTAGTGAATAAGCTAAAAAATAATTTTTTGGTAAAAGAGAAATCTCGGCCAAAATCGACAGCATTAAGTACTGTAAATGGCAATAGTTTGAGAATTTTCATAGTGCCTTCAAAATATCGTACTAATCGTTCAAAACAATTGATTATTTAAATCAATGAATAAGTCATTCTATTTTTGATGGGAGTGGCGAAAAAAAGACGCACTGATCCCGTGATTAGCCAATAATTGGTGGACGATAAAGTAAGAGATGGATACCAGATTTTGGTAGAGGTGTACGCTGTAGAAATAGCTCAGAGTAAATATTGCAAATACCTTCCTCTTGCGCTTGCACAAGATAGGGATTTAAATGAAAGCTTGAACAAAATCCCCCCTCACAACAAACACAATCACTAGCTTTACATTTTTCACAGACTTCATCACCATGACGGTGTTTAGAGTCTTGCGAGTTTACAGTGTGATAGTGACTATTGTCATTCATTGATTGATGGTGAATATTTTTGCTTCGTTGCATAATATGCGTGTCGGAAGATCCATTTTGATGTTCTTCACAATTCATTGGCTTAGCTGTAGCAAAACTATGCTGCGTAAGCAACACAGTTATTATCACTATTTTAAACCACCTGAAAAGTCCAAACATTATCATTCCTTCTTTAGCTCCTACAATATTAGCCACTTTATAAAAATAATTTTATGATCTTGATCAACCTTTGAACTAAAACCTAAACTTTTTACTTTTTTAAACAGCTTAAACTTAACAAGTATAAAAGGGGTGTCTGATTTATACTCATGAGATTGAAGCCAAGCATGAGCACCATAAAAAAAATAAAAACCCTACGCTCATAACTAGGTATTGAGTAAGGGATCATTTTTCCAATTGTTCAGCTTTAAGCGCAGTACTTTGCAACAATCGGTTCTATCCCGAGCACACCCAATTCCCGTTCATCAAAAGTGATAAAATAGTCTATTGTACGTCTTTCAATGGCGATGTTTTTTGGCTTGACTCTTTAACCTTTACCATTCGCCAACTTTACTTCTTAGCTGATATTCCACCTTGATAGGTATACACCAGACTGGCACAGACTGAAAACAAGAAGTAGCTTACTATTACTGCTCTTAGTTCTTTCCAAAAAAACTATTAGCTAGGCCTTTCCTAACATAACTAAAATGGTTTAAATCCCAAAAAACAAAAGCTACCATCAATATAGTTGCGGTAGCTCTCATCAAGTCAATATAGTATTTCTTCACATCAGAGCCAGAACTTGATACCTGCAACAAAAGCAGTATCACGAGTACTTTGCCCATTTAACTTCGCAAATTCGGCTGTATTACCAAATTTATTTGTCCACTCAACGCCAACATAGGGAGCAAACTGGCGGGTAAACTCATAACGAACCCGAAAACCAATAGCACTGCTAGATAAGCCACTACCAAGGTTATTTTGGACGTCATCCTTACCGTAAAGCGTCAACTCTGCTCGTGGTTGAACAATTAACTTTTGAGTAAGTAATAGCTCATACTCAGCTTCGATCGAAAATGCACTATTACCTTGCTCTCCTAAATACGCAGTCATATCAATTTCAAACCAGTAAGGGGCTAGACCTTGTAAACCAAAAGCTAGCCATTTGCGGTTTTCACCTTCGTTATTGTAATCAAGTCGAATACCGACTTGTGTATCCCAATAAGCAGATATTGCGTGGCCCCATAGAAAATCTGTTTGGTTCTCCTCTAAATTACCTTCGCTAAAATCTCCCTCAGTTTTGATGACTAATCTATCAAAAGTAGTGCCATACCATGCCTGAAAGTCAAAAACACCTGCGTTTGTTTGCTCATTATATTCAAGACGATCCCCTAGTAGCGCGTAAAATGAATGCTCATCTGCCAAAGTCAGTCGTTTGTCGCTATTGAGTGCATAAGGACCTTCAGTCAATGTTGTACCTGCGGCATAAGCATGAGGGTCTCTAGCATCTTTAGGTGCATCTCCACCTTGTGCTTGCATTTTAGAATCACCCATCTCAGTCATCTCATCTTTTGCAGATACAGATACACTTATAAGGGGCAAACCTATTAATAATAGTTTTAACGTATTGGTTAGTATTAATTTTCTCATGATACAACTACCTCTCTAAACATACCTGCATCCATGTGGAATAATAAATGGCAATGCCATGCCCAGCGACCTACGTCATGAGGTGTTGTTAAAAAACTAATTCTTTGCGCTGGTTGTACAGGGATAGTATGGCGACGAACCTGTACATCACCTTTTTCATTCTCCAAATCGCTCCACATACCATGCAGGTGCATTGGATGTGTCATCATTGTATCGTTTTGTAAAATAACTCTTAAACGTTGATTATGCTTCATGTGAACTGGCGTGCTTTTTCCAAATTCCAAGCCATCAAATGACCAGCTATAACGCTCCATGTTTCCAGTTAAATGTAATTCAATTTCAGCCTCAGGCTCTTGCTGGCTTGTAATTCCCTCAAGAGAATGTAAATCTGCAAGTGTTAAAACACGGCGTCCATTTTTACGTAAACCTATACCGGGATCATCAAGGTTTGTTCTAGGCATATCAACACGCATATCAACAGAAGCTCCATACTCTGTTTTTGCATGACGCACTTTAGTGCTAGCAACAGCTAATGGGTTTTTAGTCATTCCATGTTTACTATGATCCATTGCCATCGCTCCATGACCCATTGCACTATGATCCATTTTATTAGAATTCATGCCCGACATACCTGCCGTATCAGCCATTGTAGAATGCACACTATCATGGGTCATATTGCCCATCATATCTGTCATCGTTAACCACTCAACGGGGTCTAAAGAAGGTACTGGTGCATCAACGTTAGGTGCCATTGATAAAGTACCTTTAGCATAACCTGAGCGATCCATGCTTTGTGCAAAAATCGTATATGCGTCATTTTTTGGCTCGACAAGTACATCATAAGTTTCACCGGGACCAAATCTAAATTCATCTACTGTCACAGGTTCAACATTTTGTCCATCAGCTTGTACAACTGTTAACTTCAGCTCAGGTATTCTTACATCAAAAAACGTATTGCTAGAACCGTTAATAAATCTAAGCCTAACCTTTTCGCCAGCTTTAAACATTCCACGCCAATTTGTCAAAGGCGCACAACCATTCATTAAAAAAGTCATTGCAGATGCTGATAAGTCTGCAAGATCTGTAGGGTTCATTCTCATTTTATTCCACATTTCCCGGCGTTGTAGCGCATTTGAAACGCTGCTATTTGAAATGTCATCAAAAAACTCTGGAACAGTAGGTTGATTAAAGTTAAATACATCGCTCTGTACTTTTAACTTGCGAAACAAATCCATTGGGTCATCATCAGTCCAATCAGACAATTGGATGACATGCTCATTGTCAGCACTAATAATATCCTTTTCTCTTGGCTCAATAATTAATGCGCCGTACATACCTGTCATTTCTTGAAAACCACTGTGTGAGTGATACCAATATGTGCCGCTTTGTTGCAGCTTAAATTTATAAACAAAGGTTTCACCCGGCATTATACCTTTAAAGCTAATACCCGGTACGCCATCCATTTGATACGGAAGAATGATCCCATGCCAATGAATTGAACTCGGCACTGATAATTTATTCGTTACCCTGATAGTAACGTCATCACCTTCTCTGAGGCGCAAGGTAGGAGCTGGTATTGAGCCATTGATTGTTGTAGCCATTCTTACAACACCTGTGAAGTTTACTGGTGACTCATCTATCACCAGATCTATGACTTCCCCACTTAGTTCGGGCGCAGTACCTGTTGAAGTTCCAGCAAGCAAAGATGAAGCTGCATGAAGAACACTTGGAAAAGCAGCTAATACACCGCCAGCAGCTAATCCTTGTACAAAGCGTCTACGTGGCGTAGAAACTTGATGTAATGGATTGTTATTTCTCATTTTACTCTCCGTTGTTTGAACAATAAATTAATGTGACCAATGAATGTGCTTAATCTTCCATTCACCATTTTGTTTTTCCAGCACCATCGTTTCCATGCCTTGATAATCGCGTTCAACACCTTTATGAGTACCTGTAGTTTGACTGCGCGACGCAGAGATAGCGGTATTTCCAAGTATCGTCACTTGATGTTCAAGTGTGTCGCTCTTCATCGCTGCTAAATACTTCATATCCGACAACATATGATGATGAGCATATTCATCAGCGCTCCTTTCAACGCGGCCTCCCTCGAAAATGGTGACATCATCCGCTAACTGCGCTCTAGCCTGTTTTTGATTGCCAGTTTCAAGTGCTTGATGAAATGCCAAAACAACTTTTGCGGCTGGGGTATCTATACCTTTAAACAAACCTTTGTCTTTGTTCTTATCACCATGAGCGTTTGCTGCGAAACTAAACGTCATTAATAAAACGAGTAATATATTTATTGTTTTCATTTTCATTCTCTCTTTTAGGTTTTAATTTGCAGGGCCAACAACACTAGTAAGCCCAGCCGTTACAGATAAAATGGCAAAAGCTACTACCATTTCTATCGAGATAGATTTAGATAAAGCCTCTCTGCCTTGACTATTTTTAAGTTGTGGAACGAGTATTAGTTTATGTTTAGCAGCAAGTGCCAAAATAGACACTACAAGGGCCAATTTAAACAACAGTGTTTGTCCGTAACTTGAGCTTATTAGTGCATCAAGACTTCCGACCAATTGAATCACGAGCCAGAGGCCTGCTACCAACAATAGGCTCAATGTAAAACTTGCTTGTTTGCCAAAGCTTTCCATCAGCAAATGAAGTTCTGCATAACTTAGCTGATGGCAAGCCTGTTTTAGTGGCAATAACGCCCCAAACCACCATGCCATAACGAGCACATGCAAAATAAGCAAGCCTTTTTCAATTGTGCCTAACTCAGAAATATGACCCAGTAACGTGAATGAGTATGCAAGGATTAATAAACTCAACATTAAAGCGCTTTGTTTTAAGTACGAGTTCACAGCGAGTTTGAACCTTAAAGCTAAAGCGATTATTGCGGTAACTAGCCCAAGCGCTCGAAGCAAAGCTCCAGTGCCGACAGAGGAGTCCCACATAATAGCCAATATATCAGCGTCTATCGCCCCCTGAATTCCCTCTTCTGCCATTGCACCAGTACTGGCAAAGAACCAAGTAATATTAGCGATCAAAGCCATAACTATATAAGTTCTTGTCCACGTTAAATTCGCTATTACAGCATTACTATGAGATTCATTATGCTCAAAAATTTGTCTGAAAAATGTATAGCCGGCAATACAGGCAAAGCCGACGTAAAATACAATTTTTGACAGTACAATGACTGTATTCCAGATATACATTTCCATATCAATCACACAGCCTTACTAATGAACCATAAAGCCGAAGCTATCTTTCATTTTATGTCCATCTTTACCTAAATAGGTCACATCAACGATATAGTTTGTTGGAGCTAATTTAGGTAGTTCCCATGAAAACTCTCTGGAAGCTTCTTTTGATGGTTTAAAGTCAAATTTAATATTTTCACCTTTTTTATTTTTCAACGTAACTTTAACTACACGTACCTCTTTGCTAAATCCCAATGTCAATTTTTCTGGAGTATTCATTAGCATTGCATTATCAGCAGGCACGCTTTTTTCAAGATGCACATGTGCAAATACTGCACTACTAAAAACAACACTGATTATGGTTAAAAGTTTAATTAATGTTTTCATATATACCTCTATTTATTTAATGGATTAACGACTAAATTTATCTTTGAAAATTTGATTACTTGGAATCCCAGCATCTGTAATTATTTTTTCCACTTCACTCATCATTGCTTCTGGACCGCACAAGTAAAACTCAGCCAAATGCAGTTCTGCTTTTTGGTTCATATACGGCAGAAGTACTTTTTGAACATAGCCTGAGTGCCCTTGCCATTCTTCTGAAGGATTAGAAAGAGTAGGAATATAAGAGAAGTTTTTATGCTTCTCACTCAGTGACTTCAATTCATTATGGTATAGCAAGTCATCTTCAGTTCGCGCACCATAGATAAGAGTCAAACCACTTTTATCTTTATGCTTTTTCAACTGTTCAAAAATAATAGACCTCAGTGGTGCAAGTCCTGAACCCGCACCTATAAACACGCGACTAACTTTTTTATTTGAAGTGGCATAAAAATCAGAAAAAGGGCCTCTTGCAGTTATCGTTTCACCTACTTGGAGTGAACCTAAATAACTTGAACCTATTCCTGCTTTAAAACCATTCTTTGCGGTCTGCCAACGGATATTAAACATTAACTCATCAGACTCCTCGTCAAAGTTAACTAATGAGTAGTGGCGAGTTACACCGTTATGAGAAAATTTTCCATGATAGTAGCTATCCCAGTATTTTTCATAGCACTCTGGCATATCATCTGGACGTAAGCTATTCATCCCTGCTGGCACATCAAATTGCATATATGCACCAGCTTTAAATGCCAACTGTTTGCCTGATTTCAGCTTAAATTTCACTTCCTTGATAAAAGGAGTAATGAAATTAGTCGCAACCACAACTAGCTCATGATTTTCAATATTGCGATCAGTATTAACTTCAATCGAACTAATTTCAGAGAACCTATGCTGACATCCAAGCCGATAACCTTCCTTAAGTTGCTCCTGAGATAAATGTTCCTGTTCAGATAGTGTGATAGGTAATTTAGTTGAACTTAAGAACACGCATTTGCCACAAGTACCGCCACCACCGCAACCTGAAGGAAGGTATACATGTGAACTAGCTAGCCCTTCTAATACAGTTGAGCGACCAACTGCTGAGATGTCAGTAATAGTATTTTCATTGGAAAACGTCACTGCCACTTTTTGCCTGTTAGTGCCCCAACCTAGCTTCAGTAAACCACTTCTATACTGTTGTATCAGCCAAGTAACACCAGTAATTGAAAGGAATAGCGTTGCAAAAGCAAATGCAATGATCAACCAATGGTTAAATCCTCCAGAATTGCCATAGTCCATAAAGTGAAGCTTCATCATCAGATCTTTCAATCTGAAATCATCATTGGCATGGCGAAGTACTTGACCTGTAATACTATCTAAATAAATAGTTGTATTGTTCTCATCCTCAACGGCAACTTGCCACATAGGATTTTGCTGCCTTACGTGATCAGAAAACGGAGGTTGAGATAACACTGGAGTAGTTAACTTACCCTGTCCTGAGTAGGAGTTTTTTGCCAAAGTTAGTACTTGTTCTTCAGACAAATTAAATGGCTTTCCTGTTACAGCATCAAATAGCTTTGAGTGGCGCTCTTGATAGCTATGCTGCCCCTTATCGAACACAAAATGATAGTAAGGCTGATGTAAAACCCATATAAGGTTTACTTCCTGCGGAGCATTACTAGTAATGTCTTTAATAGGGAATAGGTCAAAGCCTGTAATGCTACCTTCATGATGAGAATGAACTCTAAGTTCATTACCACTGGCTTTACTGTGATCCATCAAATTGAAGTAAAGGCCCGTTCCCAACCAAATAAGCAGTTGTAAACCAACAAATAAAGAAAGCCACTTGTGTATCGTTGTATTTAACTTAAATAGTCGCATCAAATGACTCTCTTTTTATTTGGGGAAAGCACTCGGTAATAAGTCAATACTGCGCCAGTAATTGCTCCCATTAGACCTAGAGTTGCGACCAAGAACAAAAACCAGTTTGATACGTTTTCTCCATCATAGTAATCCATAATGTGGAACCGCCACATCCAATCAAACAATCGCCAGTAATCATGACGCTTGGCAACAAGTGATCCTGTTTGTTGACTTATATAAAATGTCGGTGTGGAGAATTGCTCAAACGTCACTCTCCAAACAGGTAAATGCCTTGGGGACAACTCAGCAGGCAAGTTTGTCGCTGACTTAATCAACCTTATGCTGTCGATTTGATGATTCAGCGCATAATGGTATTGTGCGATTTCTTTAGCCTTGGTTTCATCTACAAGGGCCTGAACAGCTCCAGTTTTAGCATCTATTGCTACTTTTCCATTTTCTCCATTAATAAAAGAATACAAAGGACGGCCCATACTTTGAGTAAGTGTAACTTGGCTAGCTTTAGGATAATCCGCAGCTAGCTTTACAATGGAGTAATCCATACTTGCTAAATCTATTTTGGCTTCCTCACTCTTAGCCAAGGTTTCGCCGTGTATATAGTGAATATCCATAGTCACCATATACACGCCTGTAATAGACCAGAAGAGGAATTGTATTCCGACAAATGCCATTAGCCATTTGTGATATTTTCTAGCCGTGCTAAGCATTATTCTCAGGCTCCACGTTAGAAAGCTCTTTGTTAAAGGCATTTACTTCAGGCTTTTTAATGATTGAGTAAATTGCAGGGAGTACAATAAGCGTGAGCAGCACAGCACTTGTCATTCCGCCTACCATAGGAGCAGCAATGCGGCTCATGACCTCAGAACCTGTACCAGTACCATATAAAATAGGCATTAAACCTATAATGATTGTAGCTACCGTCATCATTACTGGACGAACTCGTAAGCCAGCACCGTGCAATAATGCATCTTGATATGCATCATCTGAGATGAGTTCTGCTCGCTCCACCGCTTTTTCCTTAAGCTCAGCAAGTGCTTGATTAAGATAAACCAGCATTATCACGCCAATCTCAACCGCAACACCAGCTAGAGCGATAAAGCCCACACCAACAGCTACTGAGAAATTAAACCCTTCTAGATACATCAACCATAACCCACCGATCATTGCCATCGGCAAGGTAACGATAATGATAGCCACTTCACTAAACGCTCTGAAATTCAGGTAAAGCAGAATAACAATAATGGCGAGTGTTAAAGGCAATACATAGGTGAGCTTTTCTTTCGCTCTTTCCATATATTCGTATTGTCCAGCCCAAGTAATTGAATAGCCTGCTGGTAATGTCAGGTTATTTGCTAAGTGTTCTTTAGCATTTTCAACATAAGTACCTACATCAACGCTATCAATATCAATGAAAGTCCAACCATTGATTCTGGCATTCTCACTTTTAATACCCGGTGGGCCATTCTCTACTCGAATATCAGCAACATCACCTAGTGCAATGCGTTGACCACTTGGTGTTACAACAGGTAATCGTGCTAGCTGCTCAGGAGAATCTCGATAATCTTGCGGATAGCGCAGATTAACAGGGTAACGCTCTTGACCTTCTATCGTTTGTGTCACATTCATACCGCCAATCGCAGTAGAAACTACTTGTTGGACATCTTCGATATTTAACCCAAAGCGACTTGATTTATCTCGTGAAATATCAACCTTGATATATCGTCCACCTGCAACTCGTTCAGAGTAAACTGACGCTGTGCCTGTCACTTCTGGCAAGAGTTGTTCTATTTGTTGGCCGATATCCTGAATTACATCAAGTTCTGGTCCGGCGACTTTAATACCGACAGGCGTTTTTATACCTGTAGCTAACATGTCAATGCGGGTCTTGATTGGCATGACCCAAGCATTGGTTAAGCCCGGAAATTTAACCAACTTATCAAACTCAGCTTTTAACGACTCAGTTGTCACGCCTTCTCGCCACTCCTCCCGTGGCTTCAATTGAATAAAGGTTTCAATCATGGTTAGAGGCGCAGGGTCAGTTGCGGTTTCAGCTCGTCCTACTTTACCGAATACATTTTCAACTTCTGGCACAGTGCGAATAAGCTTGTCCGTTTGCTGCAATAACTCTCTTGCTTTACCGATTGAAATGCCGGGATATGTAGTAGGCATATACATAAGGTCGCCTTCATCCAATGGCGGAATGAATTCACTACCAATTTTATCGACAGGCCAAAAACCAACGATAGTCACTAATACTGCTGCGACTATTGTCAATTTTGGAAACTTCATGACTTGCTTTAAAACAGGCATGTAGATAGCAATCAATAATCGATTTAATGGGTTTTTCTTTTCAGAGACGACTTTGCCTCGAATAAAGTAGCCCATCAAAACAGGCACCAATGTTATTGCCAAGCCTGCTGATGCAGCCATTGCATAGGTTTTTGTATAGGCGAGCGGTGAAAACATTCTTCCTTCTTGCGCTTCTAAGATAAACACAGGTAAGAATGAGACAGTTATGATCAGCAAGCTAAAAAATAATGCAGGGCCTACCTCACTCGCAGCCTTAGCTACAATTTGCCAACGGTTTTCATCTGTTAGTGGTGTTTTCTCCATATGTTTATGCATATTTTCAATCATCACTATTGCACCATCAGTCATCGCACCAATAGCAATAGCGATACCGCCTAAAGACATAATATTGGCATTGATGCCTTGCATATACATGATGATGAATGACACCAATATACCTAATGGTAGAGTAACAACTGCCACAATTGATGAGCGAAGATGAAATAGGAAAGCAACACAGACAATAGCCACGACCGCAAGCTCCTCTAGCAACTTGCTCCAAAGGTTATCAACAGCACGATCTATTAACTTCGATCTGTCATAGACAGGGACAACCTCCACCCCCTCTGGTAAAGAAGATTTGAGCGACTCAAGCTTTTCTTTTACCCCATTTATGGTTTGTTGAGCGTTTTCACCAAAGCGCATAACGACAACACCACCAACAACTTCGCCTTCGCCATTAAGTTCTGCGATACCACGGCGCATTTGAGGACCAAGGTTAACGTTGGCAACATCACCAATACGCAACGGCGTGCCTTGTTCGTTAATACCAAGTGGAATTTTCTCTATATCACTAACTGATTGAATATACCCCGTTGCGGTAACCATATATTCAGCTTCAGCCATTTCCACAACGGATGCGCCAGTTTCTTTGTTCCCTTTTTGTAAGGCTATTTGTATTAAACTTAGAGGAATATCGTAAGCTCTCAATTTGTCAGGATCTACTTGCACTTGATACTGCTTAACCATACCACCAACGGCGGCAACTTCGGACACGCCCGGAACAGTTTGTAGTTCATACTTTAAGAACCAGTCTTGAATGCTTCTTAATTGGCTTAGATCATGGTTTCCAGACTTATCTGTTAAAGCGTAAATGTATACCCAACCCACACCTGTTGCATCAGGTCCTAATTGAGGTTTTGCCGAATCAGGCAGGCTTGATGCTACTTGGCTTAAGTATTCAAGTACTCGGCTTCTAGCCCAATACAAATCAGTATCATCATCAAAAATAATGTAGACGTAGGAATCACCAAAGAATGAGTAACCACGAACAGTTTGCGCCCCCGGCACTGATAGCATCGCTGTAGTAAGTGGAAATGTCACTTGATCCTGCACAACTTGTGGTGCCTGTCCCGGATAACTCGTCTTAATTATCACCTGCACATCAGAAAGATCTGGGAGTGCATCTACTGGCGTTTTTTGTAATGAATACAAACCACCAAACGCGATAATTAAGGTAATCAACAAAACAAAGAAACGATTGCCGATAGACCATCTAATAATTGATTCAATCATTATTTTTCTCCCACTTAATGATTAGAATGATCAACAGCAGCTTTATTTTCCTTGCCGTGTTGTTCATCTGATTCAAGAGAGATTTCAGTGATAACTAAGTCATCCCTAACCTCAAAAGTGAAAGTGACATTATCACCAACATTGAAATCAACTATTTCTATATTGTCCGCGACGATAAAATCCATCGTCGCAGCAGGTCTATCCCACTTCTCTATTGGGCCTCGGCTAATATTTAGAATCCGTGTATCAATATCAATCGCATTAATTAAACCTGATACTGTTGCTGATGATACTTCTTCACTCATATCAGCAGGCTCACTCATGATATGAATTCCAGTAACTTCATATCCACCCTCTTCGGTTTTGCTCACTTCAAAGTGCAAAGATTGACCAGACTTCAGTGAATCAATATCTACCTTTTCACCTACATCGAAGTCCATTGTCATTTCAGGCCAATCCCAAGCCTCAGCAGGACCATGAGTAATATTAACCATACGATGTCCCGCCATGACGCTGTTGATTTCGCCTTCCATCCAAACAGAGCTAGGCACTTCGTCATGAGTCATTCGTTTAAAATCAGAGTTTTTACTTGATTCAGAATCAATCAAGAATTGAGCAGATGTCACCACAACATCATCTTCATTAAGACCCTCTAAGATTTCGATACTATCGATATCAACCCGGCCAATTGTCACTTCGATAGACTTAAATTGCCCATCCCCCAAGGCAAGTACAACTCTGTCTTGTTTACCTGTGCGAATGACGGCTTCTTTAGGTACGAGTATCGTGCTATCAGCTTGATTAGCGTGAATAGAGACTTGTGCAAACATGTTTGGTTTTAATTGATAGTCTGGGTTGTCAAACTTCAGTCTCACTCTGAGTGTGCGTGTTTTACTATTCAATGTTGGATAAACATAATCAACGACACCAGCCCAGTCCTCTCCGGGTAAATAATCCAGTGTCATTGATACAGGCAGTCCTTCTTTAATTAAGGCTGCGTCACGTTCAAACACTTCTGCTTCAACCCAAACTTGATCTAGTTGACCAATGCTTAATAAAGTGTTTCCCGGCTTGACATAAAAGCCTTCTCTAATCTTCAAACCGTCAACAACACCTGCTTGTGGTGAATAAAAGGTGATGGTTTGCTGAACTTTTCTAGTCTTTTCTAGCTTTTGAATGAAATCTGCTGAAAGCTGTAACGCTTTAAGGCGATCTTTCGCCGCCGAAATTAAGGAACTATTGTCGCGCTTTAAAGCTATTAAAAGTTCTTCTTGCGCGTTAACTAACTGAGGAGAATACAGTGTATAAAGAGGCTGCCCTTTCTCTACAGGGTTACCTGCCGCTTTGACATAGAGTTTTTCAATCCAACCATCAACACGTGGGTGGATATGAATTAGCTTATCTTCATCATATTGAACGTAACCAACCGTTGATATTTCAGTATGCATATTTTTCAGCTCAACAGGTGCAGTGCGAACCCCTAGGTTATTCACTACATGAGGCGCAATTTTTACTGCTCCGGGACCAAAATCATCACCAGATGATTCTTCCTCATACACAGGAATTAAATCCATCCCCATAGGCGACTTACCGGGCTTGTCCCGGCGGTAATTAGAATCCATCGGTGCAACCCAATACAGAG
This sequence comes from Pseudoalteromonas sp. MBR-15, assembly GCF_053628915.1. Classification (NCBI taxonomy): domain Bacteria; kingdom Pseudomonadati; phylum Pseudomonadota; class Gammaproteobacteria; order Alteromonadales; family Pseudoalteromonadaceae; genus Pseudoalteromonas; species Pseudoalteromonas sp. MBR-15. The sequence goes on along the minus strand of NZ_JBRJHH010000006.1, from coordinate 70,980 downwards.
GCTTTTTCTCTGCTGATGTTGTTTCATCTGTATTACTGTTTGACCCTGCACCTTGATATAAGCTCAATACTCCTGCGCCTAGCGCAGCACCAATGATGATGGCAATAATTGTTTTAGTATTCGTTGACATTATTTTTCTCCAAATTGCTGATTGGATAAGTGCTGATTAGTTTTGTGTGAAGTTTGCATCGACTTATGTTCAGCATTTGAGTTAGATTGAGAACGTGCAAAGAAATAGTTGATACGAGCAACTGTTTTAAGTGCGTCAACATCAATTCTTAAGGCTGATATTCTGGCATTTAATTCTGCGATTCTTGCTCGAACAACTTCGGCAAAATCGCCATCATCATTTGTGTAAGCTGTCAATGACGCTTCTGCTTGGTCATGAGTTTGTTTAAGGAGTTGTTCTTGATAGATAGATTGCCTATCAGATAAACGCTTAAGCTGTCTAAGCTCCTTTTCCACCATACTGATCATTTGCTTTGTCAGTAATAGTTTCTCGGTTTTAATAGTCTCTGAATCTGCAATAGAAGCTGCAACTTGCTTATCTTGTCTGTTCTCGGTGAACAAGGGTAAATCAAACGTTACTCCAACAGAAAATAAATCAGCTCGGCTATCACCAGAGGGCATATTGTCCCGATAGGCATAACTAGCATTAACACCCCATTGCGGTTCATATTGCTGTTTAGCTAACTCAACTGCTTTTTCTGAAGCTTTGCGTTTTATATCAATTGCAAGTATGGCTGGGTGATTCGAAAGCTCCTGAGCCAATAGATTTCTTGAGTAATTAGATGCTTTTAGGACTGTTGAATTGTTCAAATGAATTGTAGGCAACTTTTTAGAAACCCTAAACTCTAATGGTTGCGTATCAAAGTTGAATGATTCATTCAAGCCAGCAGCATCGTAGATATGAAGCCACTCATTAAGGCGAGCGATTGTTGTTTCTAGTTTCTGCTTTTGCGAAGTTAATCGGTCATCTAACTGCACGATTTCCAATTGAGCACGAATAACATCTTGTTGTCTGGTTTTACCAACAACATTTGAGTAGCTAGCTTTAGTAACTTCCGCCATCTGCTCAAAGAGCGCCCAATCCGCTTCAATCAATTTAATGGTTTGTTGGGCTAAGTAAGCATCTAACCATAACTGTGATACTTGGCTTATCAGTTTAGCCTTACGATCCTCTCGTAGCAGTGGAAATTTCGTTGACTCAATTTTTAATTGCTCTTGTTTAATCTTTAAACTATCACCTCTAGGAAACATTTGAGAAACACCAACCTTTAGTTGAGTCATTCCTTCCTGATCTAAGTCCCAAGTATCTGTTGGTAAATTCATTATCCCTAGTGATACTTTGGGGTCAGGCAAAGTACCTGAAGCGATACTTCTATTTTCAACCGCGCTTTGTTTTAACCGACTCCCATGAAGCCAAGGATCATTTTGCTGAGCCAAGGTGATAGCTTGTTCAAGTGACACTACTTTCTCAGCTTGAGCTGAGAATACAGACAAGCCGAGAATTAGCGAAGTTGAAAGTAGAGTAAGGCTTGAAACATTTAATCTCATTAGAATTGCTCCTCATAAGCCTTAACTTCTGCATATACTTTACTCGTTCCATCTTTAAATAAAATTAATACGTTATATGACATAAAGCGGTCGCCGACTTCCATACCCGGAGAGCCAACAGGCATTGCTGGGACAGATAATCCAATCGCATTGGGGTGCTCTTCTGACAAGAACTGCTGAATAAACTTAGCCGGTACATGACCTTCAAAGGCAAACCCATTTCTACTCACTGCCGTGTGGCATGAACGGTAATTAGGTTTGATACCATACTTAGTTTTGATGTTGCCGATGTTTCGGAAATCTTTGGAATGCGCAACGATCCCTTTGTCTTCAATATGAGTTATCCATTTTTTACAACACCCACAAGTTGGGGTTTTATAAACGATTAACTCCAAAGGTGTTACGTCGTTATTGTGTGCATGCTTATGTTCATTAGCGTTTGCAAACGCAGGTGAAAGCAGCATTACAACTGCTATTTTTAAATACTTATTGATCATTTTTGCCCCCAGACGTCGCTGGAAAATAGCTATAGCGCTACGACGCTATATTGACTAACAGAAAAATTAATTACATGTGTGCGAAATTTGGACGCACTAATCCTGTATTAGGCAAAAATTGGTGGACGATAAAGGGAAGTGGAAATTGAATGAGGTTGTTTAGATTGCATAGCAGCTACAGATTCACTCAATATTTGAATATCTGTCGAGTCAACACTGGAATTTAGGACTGTCGTAGATGAGCAAGCATTTGCAGGACAAATACATTCAACGTCACAACAATCTTCTGATTGACCATTACTGCTTTTATTCATATCACCATGATCCATGTTCATGTTCATGTTCATGTGTGATTCATGAGAACCTGATGGCATTTCGCAAGGCATAGCAGAATACGCAAATGCTTGCCCTACAAAGGCAAACAGCATAAGCGTTATCACTAAGACTTTTGAAAATGCTTTAGACATAAAATTCTCATAAAAATATACATGTCTATGCTAATACAAATTTTCGAATAAGTAAATTGATGTCATGTAAACATTTATGAATATTTGACTAACGTCAACTTTTTCAAAGAGGTAAGTGACAAATAATAATCTCATCAGACTTCTTATCTTCGTTATTCAATGGCTTTTATTTTGAGACTTAAGTTGCTCTCTCATTTCTAAAACTCGATCTACCGAATAAGCTCCCGCCCTCATAACAACCAGTTCAACAAACGAAATATCAATTAACTTATGGTCAGCATCAATCACATAACAACTCTCACTATGTGTGTATATTTCTAACTTATCCTCATCAGCAGATTTGCTAACAATCTTTGAAGTTACCATTTGCTCAAATGGCCGAAATCTGAATGTTTCATCGTCAATAACAACCCCTGACAAAAACTCCCCAAGAAATGATTTTTCAAAGTCTTTATAGTCATAGACCGAGAGTATGTAAGCATCCTTTAAATATGTTTTGTCCATTTGTTACTCCCTACTAATAGCCAGCAGGGAGCATTTCTCGCAACTCTAATAGCTCATTTGGAGAGTACATACACTCATGCATTAAATTGAACTCAAATACATCTACATCAAACTTTTGGGGTTCTGCATCTAAGATATAAAAGTCAGCACCAAAAGTTCTATATTCAAGACCGTTTACTTCCATGACTTTCGTGGAAAACAAAGCCTCACCTTTTTTACCGTTCTTACTATCCTCAGCAAAAGTAGCGTAAAGCACCTGTTCAACCTTATCTTCTAAGTCAGATTTAATTGAGATAAGTGTTGCGTTAGTTAGTTTTACTCTTGGTCTCATGCTTTTGCTTCCTTCTTATCTTCTAGGCAAAACGGGCGGAAAAAACTAAGGTACTTAACTCCATTAACTTTTAGTAAATTGTTGTCAGCATCAAAATGTGACAGAACGCTAGACTGATACAACGAAATATATTTTTCATAATCGATGGTGTTAAAAAAATTGGTATCGACACGTCGTGCATGGAAAACAAGAGCTTGCTGCTCGATACGAACAATGAACTTTTGATCACCATCTAGATTTTTAACCTGTAGACATAAATCAGGTTTGTGCCAATCAGATACAAAGGAAGGAATCAGTGGGAAGCCATATACCAAATAGCGCATACCTTCGATTTTGAAGGTTGTTGGATTGAACTGAGCCTTATTTAATTTGCCGCTACGGAATAATTCAAGTGTCAACACCAGCCAGTGCTCATGCTTAGAAAATGTATTTCCTTCAGAAATACAGCCTTCGAACTCACTATCATGGTTTACATGATTGATGTACATGTATTGTTTAATGTCATTCAAGGAAAGCTTTTCAACCGGAAACTTTGAAGCTATGAGCCTGAAATAACAACCATGAACTTTTAAATCTGCATATTGAACTATCAACGGATCATCAAAAGCATCGAAATATGGTCGCCACTCCAGCCTAAAGTCAGCACCAGTGTTTACAATAAACTTGGCATCTTCTGGCAACCCTAATACTTGGTATATCACTGAAACTAACTCTAATGTTTCGATATCTACCAGCATCAGGCTTTCAATACGGTTTGCCATTGACTCAATTTCTTTATGAAGCGATTCAATAATTTCTTGATCATCGTATTCATTGATCATTAAGTATTTCAGGGAATCGTGCTTTAGAATTGAATCCAGTTTTTTCTGTTCAAATGCTTCAGTGAGGCTATTATGGGTATCAGAAAAATGAGGGCAGTTATAAACACCTCTAGCCCACAGGCCTTGGGCGTAAAGATCAGGAAACTCTAATAACTCAGCAAACTCTTTTGCTTGTTTATTGAGTTTATTCTTTAATTGATAAAGTGAGATCATTTAGTTCTCCAAACAACTTTCTAATAAACAATGGCCTACCAACACATTGCTTTATTTATTGTTCAAATAACCAAATTTTTACGGATGCTCCGCTTCACTGTTCACGTTTTTCAAGGCGAAAAACATGTGTAGGCGTAGGCTGTCCGTTCAGCCTTCTTATTATAATATCGCCAAAAAACAAAATGACAACTTACGTATTTGTACAACTTTAGGTAGATATTTTGAGTTTGAACTCTGAAAAGCTAAGCCCAAACAAGGATACGACCATCTCTTCATTTATATTGGAGCCGGGAAATTTTTTTTCAAAATTTCCAATAATGCTATCTAGGTGGCTAGCTAATATTTTTACTAAAAATATTTCCGAGTTTGGTGAGAGTGCAGACAGTGCTATCATTGGGTTGTCAAAGGATTCAGCTTTTATTTTTACTAGTAAATCGCTGTAACTGTCACAGCCATATAGACAAATAGCTGCCCCTTCTTGGGCTTGTCCAAGGGGAATAGTTAATAATTTAGATAATCGTTTTGCCTGCCTTTTTATATTTACTAGCAGGTCTTCTTTTTTAAAAGACATCAATACACCAAAAAACGGCAACGCTAGGCCACGCACCTATGTCACTCAGTTTTTATGTGAATATTTAATCTTTTAGTTCAGAGTAAATCCATTTCGTCCTGTTTTCGTGGGAACGGGCTTCTCTGAAAAGCCACTGCAAAAAGCAGTGGCCATTGTCGCAATATTATAAGGAAATGTGAATGGTAGTTTGATGCCTACATATTCTTTTCAGTGAATTCAGCCAAGCTACTACGCTCTACTTCATCAAAAATCAGCACTGATCCTTTTTCATAATGACGAAACACATTAACAGCCGCACTTGCACCAGAAGAAGCAGGTGTTACAAACTTATCGTCAATCTGGGCTAGGTTGCCCAATACGATTGTCCGACAATTTTTCCCACCACGGCTTAACATGCCCTTGATTTGCGCTCTAGTCATGTTTTGAGCTTCATCAATGATTAAAACAGCATCGTCTATTGAACGGCCACGAAAATAAGCCATGCTAGTAAATTCTATATTGGCTTTTTCAATCACATGCTCGACTGTAGCGTAGACATTTCCTTCATGATTATCATCCGAGTGCATCGAAATTAATGCGTCAGTAATACCTGCCAGAAGAGGCATTGATTTTTCAGTTAAATCCCCCGGTAAGAATCCCGGATCGTCGTCCATAAAGTCTCTGGAGCGCACCACAACGATTTTTTTGTACTTTTTCAACTCCAATACTTGATGCAGCGCCGAAGCAACTGCCAAAAAAGTTTTTCCGGAGCCAGCAGGACCAAGGATGATATTTAAATCATAGTAAGGGTCTGTTAATTGGCTTAAAGCTACCGACTGACGCTGATTTTTAGGCAAAATGCCCCATACTTTTTCTTGTTTACGAGGCAATAGCTTTGTGAATACCTCAGTATCTGTTACTTCTGAAATTCGCCCAATGTGTCCAGCTTCATCGTACCAATACATGTTTGGCTGAACTTCATCATTAAATAGACTTATTGGGAAAGTATAAACTTCTCCTGAAACCTTGAAGTCTTTGTCTGATTTAATTCGATCAAAAAGATCTCCTTTAAAGGCTTGTACCCCTGTGTATAAAAGATCAATATCTGATATTTGATTATCTACGGCAACGTCTTCTGCCATGACCCCTACGGTTCGAGCTTTCAAGCGCATATTAATGTCACGGCTAACAATTATTACGTCTTTATTGAGTTCTTTTTGAAGATATAAAGCATAATTAATTATTCTGTTATCAGCATCACTTCCTATCCCGTGCTTTAACTCCTTAGCCAGATCCAATTGAGTGTCAATTCCAATGAAAAGCTTTCCTCTCTGGGCTGTTTCGGTAGATGGTAAAGGAATACCTATTTCCATTTCCTCGGCTGTATGTCCATTTATAATGTCTTCAAGCATTCTAATGCACATACGGGCATCGGCACTTACCGATTTATTAGTTCTTTCTTTCAGGTTATCAAGCTCTTCAAGGACAGTTAGACAGATGTAAATATCATCTTTGTAGCTAAAAATAGATTTTGGATCATGTACTAATGCAGATGTGTCTAGTACACGAGGATTTCGATTATCAATAGAGCTTTTCATTACGCAGCCTCCCAAAAGATTGAATCGTTGCTAGGCTTTGTGTTGTACTTTTCTTGTAAATTACAAATTTTGAGTAAAGGTTTATTGTTGAGAGACTGCTCAGAGTAGCTAAGGTAATCAATTTTTTTGGAAATTCTTTTTACTTTTTCTACAGGCCAATAAAAACAAGGGGGTAAAAACTTTAAAATATCCCCAATTCGGGGTTGTAAAATCACCACGGCATTTTGAATACTTCTTCCTCGCATAAAGTTAACCGACTTAAACTGCATGTTGGCTTTTTCCATAATGTAGTTGCGACTAGATACCGGGTTTTCATCGCCTTTGTGTAACACTTCTAGGGTATCGGTTATGGCAGCAAGCCAAGGGGCCATTTTCTCTTCTTCGGTACCAGGTAAAAAGCCTATTGATTCAGCTATTTCGGGGGTATTTCGGGTTACGATAACTTTATCGTAAATGCCTTTTTCAATAATCATTTCAAGTGCGCTGGCAAGGGCAAGTAGAGTTTTACCACAGCCTGCAGGGCCGGTTAAAATAACCAGTTCAATAGTTGGGTCTAGTAAAGCATCAAGCGCCATGCCTTGGTACACATTTTTTGGCTTAACGCCCCACGCCGTTTGGTTCATTAGACGTTCGACACTAATGTCTTTTAAAGTAATGGTTTTATCGTCGTAGCTTTTTACTCGTGCCGCAAAATGGTCGCTGCTATCAAGTATATACTCGTTATAAAACACATCACTTATGGTACTCTTTGCTATATGATGGTAAGTGTCGCGTCCTTGTTGCTCAGTTTCACACTCACCGACATGTTGCCAAAAATCACCTTCTATTTTTTTGTAGCCGCTGGTTAATAGCGCAATATCATCAATTAATTGGTCTGTGCGATAGTCTTCAACAAACTTCAGCCCTGCTCCTTTCGCTTTGAGGCGCATGTTGATGTCTTTGGTAACTAACACAACTTTGCTATCACTGTGCTGTTTTTGTAAATGTACCGCGCAGTTAATTATGCGGTGATCATTTTCGTTGCCTGGTAACCCTGAAATGCTATCGGCAAATAAATGGTCATTGACAATAATTAAACGACCGCGAGACTCTGTTTTCGCCTTTTTATTACTTGGCAACGCGACACCTTGCAACATTTGCTCTGGTGAGGCGTCTTTGAGTATTTCATCCAAACCACGAATTGCAACACGGGCATCACGGCTAACATCATGTTTTCTATCCTTTATATGATCGAGCTCTTCTAATACGGTCATCGGGACAACAACATCGTGTTCTTGAAAAGATAAATAAGCGAGGGGTTCGTGGAGTAAGACATTGGTATCGAGCACATACATTTTACTATCAAGGTTCGAAGCTTTTTCCATAGCACTTTCCTTACGTTTTATGATTTTTATGCTATACCCAATTAACTAAACAAGCAGCGATTAAAGCGGTTATTTATTTGTTAGGTATATACTCAGTTTAGTCTATTTGCAGCAAAAGTCCTTTTTATGACAGCCAAAATTACAATTATTTAAGTGGTTAAAATACATACAAAATTTACCTGTAATATTGACTTAAAAAGGTTGACTAAATTTAATTGTGTGCGGCGAGTTTACTGCCTTGAAGTAGCCTGATGTTACAGGTAACATAGCCGCCTTTTTCTTCATAGACGAGACATACATGAATTTTTCCTTAGGTCAGCGTTGGATCAGTGATACTGAGTCAGATTTAGGATTAGGCACCGTAGTTGCCCTTGAAGGCCGTCAGGTCAGCATTTTATTTCCAGCCAGTGGTGAAAACAGAGTTTATTCTTTAACAGAAGCACCTGTTACTCGTGTCGCATTTAATCCAGGCGATGTTATTCGCAGCGTTGAAGAGTGGGAACTTGAAGTAGAGTCAGTTGAAGAACAAGGTGAGCTTTTATGCTACCACGGTACACGCGTTGATAACGGTGAAAAAGTTCAGTTAAAAGAGACCTTTTTAGATCACTTTATTAAATTTAATAAACCGCAAGACCGCTTATTTGCAGGCCAAGTAGACCGTTTTGATCGTTACACCCTTCGCTATCAAACTTGGCAGCACCAGTTCGAGCGTCAGCAATCACCTTTAAAAGGCTTAATTGGTCAACGTGCCAACCTAATACCTCACCAGCTTTATATTGCGCAAGAAGTGGGTAAACGTTTCGCGCCGCGTGTTTTATTGTCAGATGAAGTGGGCCTTGGTAAAACCATTGAAGCGGGGATGATTTTACATCAACAAATCATTAGTGGCCGTGCTAGCCGCGTATTAATTGTGGTGCCTGAAAACCTGCAACACCAATGGCTCGTTGAGATGCTTCGTCGCTTTAATTTACGTTTCTCTATTTTTGATGAGGAACGTTGTGATGAAGCATTCGCAGACTCACCGAATGTATTCGAAACAGAACAGTTAGTACTTACTAGCCTTGAATTTTTAAGCAAGAAAAAACGCTGGTTTGAACAAGCAACATTAGCCGATTGGGATTTACTCGTGGTTGATGAAGCGCACCATTTGAGTATTACAAATGGTAAACCAAGCACAGAATATCAACGCATGGCTGAACTTAGCCAAGATATTCCAGGCCTTATTTTACTGACAGCTACACCCGATCAATTAGGCCACCGCAGCCACTTTGCGCGTTTGCAATTACTCGACCCTGATCGTTTTTATGATTACGATGCTTTTGTTGAAGAAGAAAGTAACTACAAAGATGTCGCAGAAGCTGCCAATCAACTACTCAGTGAGCAACGCTTAGATGACACGGCTCGCGAGACATTAAAAGCCTTATTAAAAGAAACCGATATCACTGAGGTGCTTGCTAAAGCTGAGCAAGGTGATGAAACCGCGCGCAACGAAATTTTATCAATGCTATTGGACCGCCATGGTACGGGCCGTATTTTGTTCAGAAATAGCCGCAGCGGTATTGATGGTTACCCTAGCCGTAAACTCCACGCTTACCCAATGGCGATGCCAAAGCAATATAAAACCGCAATGTCGGTCTTAGGGAATATAGGCGGCATTCAAAGTGCTGAGCTAAGTGCTCTGCGCGCGTTATTCCCAGAAAAAATATTCCAAGAATTTGAAGGTGAAAACGCCAGTTGGGGCGCCTTCGACCCACGTGTTGACTGGTTAATTGAAACATTAAAAACACTAAAACACGAAAAAGTCCTGCTAATTTGTGCTAAAGCTGAAACAGCGATTAGCCTTGAACAAATTTTACGAGAGCGCGAAGCCATTAAAGCATCTGTGTTCCATGAAGGTATGTCGATTGTTGAGCGTGACCGTGCTGCGGCATTTTTTGCTGATGAATACGACAGCGCACAAATCCTTCTGTGTTCAGAGATTGGTTCAGAAGGCCGTAACTTCCAGTTCTCACATCATTTAGTGCTCTTTGATTTACCTTTGAACCCTGATTTGTTAGAGCAACGTATTGGTCGCCTTGACCGCATTGGTCAAACGCAAGATGTAAACATTCATGTGCCTTACTTTGAAAATACAGCACAAGAAGTCTTGCTACGCTGGTATAACGAAGGCCTAGATGCGTTTGAAACAACATCAACCACAGGGCAAATGTTGTATAAAGAATTCGGTGAAGAGCTGCTTGAATTCATTGGTACACATAATTGTGATGAAGAAGAGCTAGACCCACTACTAGAACAAGTTGCTAGCCAAAATGCAAAACTGCGTAAACAAATGGAAAGTGGTCGTGACCGTTTATTAGAGCTGCACTCAAGTGGTCAAGGCCGTGCTGAAAGCTTAGTCGCTGATATCGAAGAGCTAGATGACCAGTTTACATTGCCAAGTTACATGATCAATGTGTTCGACACTTTTGGTGTAAGCCAAGAAGATAAAGGTGAAAATACCATTATCTTAAAACCAACCGAGCATATGTTGAATCCCTCTTTCCCTTGCTTAAAAGATGACGGTATTACCGTGACCTTTGACCGTGCAACTGCACTATCGCAAGAAGATGCGCATTTTATCAGCTGGGATCACCCGATGGTGCAAGGCAGTTTAGACATGATTTGCGATGATGACTTTGGTACGGCATCGGTTGCCCTGCTGAAAAACAAAAAACTCCCTGCGGGTACATTTTTTGTTGAGCTTATCTTCATTGCAGAAGCCATGGCACCGAAGTCATTACAGGTAGGTCGTTTCTTACCGCCGACTCCTATTCGAGTTTTACTTGATAAAAGCAGCAATAACTTAGCCGATAATGTTGCCTTTGATGCCTTTAACCAACAGCTTTCTGCGGTTGGTCGTCAAACGGCAAGTAAGTTAGCCAGTGCGCTACAAAGTGCCATTCACCCAATGATCACCAGCGCTCAGGGGTTAGCCCAAACAAAACTCGACGCATTGCGTGTTGAGTCATTAGAAAAAATGCATACCGCATTAGGTGAAGAGCAAGCCCGTTTAACCGCGCTTAAACAAATTAATCCGAATATTCGTGATGAAGAGCTTAGCTTCTTTGATAAACAACGCAGTGACCTGACGACCTATATTGAAAAAGCCCAAGTTAAATTAGATGCGATTCGTTTGATTGTTGTCTCGCACTAGAGCGAGTGACGTAAAACGTATAAATAAGCAACGCGATGTCATCCCACATCGCGTTTTTTATATTAAAAACGCAGCGAGGCTTATCACCAACGCGACGGCGGCTAATTTGCAAAAGAGAGCAGCTAAGCCTTTATTTTTCTTAATAACATCTTCTGTGTAAGCTTTTTTTAAATACACAGCTTGTAAGTCAGTAAGGTCTTTGCAGTGCCAACACTCAGGTTCGCGGTCGTTAACGTGTAATCCGCATCGTGGGCAAGGCTCACTGCGAATACGGCCTAAAAAAAACATTCTATGACTCCTGTTTTGCAAATTCGCTATTCGCTAAGTAAGCAACTGTATATCGGATAACAATCCAAAACCACTCCTAGCATTGTGTAAGCATTGATACTCCTTTAAAATAACGCCCTTGCATATCATCGAGGCTGGCTGTGTTACTCAATTATAATCCCCCAATGACCCCCTATTTGAGCATTGTTTATCAAGATGATGATTTACTGATCGTCAATAAACCAAGTGGTTTACTTACGGTGCCGGGTAAGGACCCAAAACATGCCGATTGCCTCATTGCACGCGTTAACCGCGTATTTCCTAACGCTAAAATTGTTCATCGCTTAGATATGGCAACCTCAGGGATTATTTGTTTAGCGATGCATAAAGAAGCACATCGCAATCTAAGTATTCAGTTTCAAGATAGAAAAACCGCCAAACGCTATGTTGCGCGTGTATTTGGTAAGCTTGAACAGCAAACAGGTTCCGTCGATTTACCGCTTATTTGTGATTGGCCTAACCGCCCTAAACAAATGGTTGATCACGACAAAGGCAAGCCTTCATTAACACACTTTAAAGTACTTGAGCATGAAGCTCAGGCAACGCGCGTTGAGCTGACCCCAATTACAGGGCGCTCTCACCAACTACGTGTGCACATGCTGTCTTTAGGTCACCCAATTTTAGGGGATAGACTGTATGCCCACTCAGAAGCATTAGCGCTGGCCCCTCGTTTGCAACTGCATGCAGAAATGCTCAGTTTAACTCACCCTGTCAGTGGTGAAACGCTTGTTTTTGAGGCAGCTCCTGAGTTTTAAGACAATTAGCTAAATATTTTACCAATACTGCCGATAGTTAATTTAATCACTGATTTAATTTAAGACTCAGGAAATTTCGGCATGACGTTAAAACCCGCACATTGCTTAGTTTACGCAGCCTGTTTTGCGTTGATGGGTAATGTGAATGCTGCCGATTTTATTAAACCCACCCCTTGGTCAAGTTTGGTCACTAACGATATTCAACGCTTTTTACCCAGCGATGAAATGCGTACTTTACTGGCCGGTGACGATGAGTTCATTAGTTTATATCGTCAATCTATGGCGCCAACACAACGTGGCATCGTGTTAATTATTCCAGACTGGCAAGACGTGCCTACCAATAATGCGGGGATCAACTTTTTACGTAAGCAATTAAATGATATTGGCTATGCGACACTCGCTATGACAATGCCTGATATTGACTGGCACCCTGCCGATATGGCGATGCCAGAGCCCACTGATAACTCTGAAACTGAGTCAACAACGCAAAATAACCAGCAAGCTGACTCAGCTCCACCAGCCCAAACACAACAAGCGCCTCACTTTGTCTCAGCGAAGCCAAACATAAGTGAAGCGATACTTGATGATTATAAGCTCAAGCTTATTGCACGTTTTAATGCGTTATATAACAGCGCAATGGATGAAGGTGGCAACATTATAGTACTGGCGCAGGGGGCCAGTGCTGGGCTACTTATTGAGCACTATGCAAGCTTTCCCAATAACGAGTTGAATGCCTTTATTAGTTTAGGAAGCTACCTTCCAAACAGTATTCGAAACCAGCATCTCAATGCCACGTTGTCGACCATTAGCCCACCACTGTTAGATATTTTCTACAGTGAAGGTAACCCAGACACACTTCAAAGCGTCAACGATAGAAAACGCTGGGTTAGGCGCAACGCTAAATATGATTATCGACAACGAGAATTGTTCGGAACCCCCACAGAACCTGAGCAACACGAGCGGTTGCTCAAAGAAGTCGACGGCTTTTTACGCCGCCTTCTTTAAATATTCATAAGCGGCTTGAATATCTTGGCTTTTCTTCACCGCGACTTCCATCATGTGCTTAGGTAGCCCTTGCGATACCAGCTTATCAGGGTGATGCTGTGCCATGAGCTTACGATAAGCTACTTTAATATCACGCGCAGACGCATCCTTACTTAAGCCAAGTAACGCAAGTGCCTGAGCACGGTTCATGCTATTGTTTGGCGGGACTCGATGACCCTGCTGCTCATTATGAGTACTGTGTTGTTGGTTTTGTTGCTCATAAAAGCGCTGTTGCTGCTGACGAAATGCAAATTCAGCTTGGTAACGTTTTAGTAAGAATGAAAATTGTGTGCGTGAAATTCCTAACTGTTTACTCACCTCGTGCAATAATTGTTTTTCTTGTTCTGCGAGATGACCATCAGAGAATGCCATTTGAATTTGAATTTCTAGAAATAATTGCAGCAAGTCATGACGACGGGCAAAACGTTCTTTAAAATCATGAACCGTTTCTTTTAGTGAAAAATCGGCTTCTTTACCGCTTCGAAATGCATCTTGTGCTTCACGGCGCTCATCACCCGACAAGCCCATTTCATTCATAAAGACACTCGCAGCTTTAATGTGCGTTTCACTGACTCGACCATTTGATTTGGCAATATGACCCATAACCGCAAAGCAGCTTGAAAAAAACAGCGCTTGACGTTCATTAATATCATCACCTTTAAACAGGCCGGAGAAACCGCCCGCTTTATCAAAGTCTTGTTTTAAACTGCGATCAAACATGTGACCAAGGTACAACCCCAGCAAAGCGCCAACAAACCGGCCAAACATAAAGCCAAAGCAGAATCCCAGTACTTTTCCCCACATAATGATAAACCCTCGTTGTTATTTTACAGCTAAGCGCTGGTTTAGTTCGTCGAGTCTGGCTGGTGTGCCTATGTCGTCCCACTGACCAAGGTACAGCTCAGTGGATACTTGATACTCTGCCAGCTTCTCACGCAGGATAGGCCCTAGTGCAAGCACACCCGGTGTTAGGCCTTTAAAAAAGTCAGCATGAAAACGGCTGATACCTGAAAACGTGTACTTTTGACTATCGGGACCTAAATGGCGTAACGCAAAATCACCGTCAGGATTGTGGGCCGGGTTTTCAACCAAAACAAGGTGCGCTTCGCCGGGTTCTAAATGCAGTTGTGTGAGTGACGTCATATCGTAATCAGTAAATACATCCCCGTTAATCACCACAAAGTGCTCGCCAAGCAAGGGCAAAGCGTGAAGTATGCCACCGGCTGTTTCAAGCCCACCTTCGCACTCTTGGCTGTACTGTATGGTGACACCAAACGCTTCGCCATTGCCAAAATACTGCTTTATTTTATCTCCTTGCCATGCAAGGTTTATGACAATATCAACAATGCCTGCTTGGCGTAAGTTAATAATGTGGTGTGCTAATAATGGTTTACCTGCCACTTTTAACATCGGTTTAGGCAGCGTACTAGTCAACGGCATCATGCGTTTTCCACGGCCTGCCGCTAAAATCATTGCTTTCATTTAATCTCTTTGTCTAACCGCTTTTTAGTCTGCACAATGATAGTGTGTTCAATCCACTCACTGAGTGCACTTAACTCTGGGTAATCTTTACTTACATTACTAATATATTGAAGCGTTGGCAGCACATTATTTAAATAGCCAGATTTTCCATCGCGTAATTTTAAACGACAAAAAATACCGGCCGCTTTCAAGTGACGCTGTATTCCTGTTAAATCAAACCACCGTTTGAACACCTCAAACGTAATACCGTGAATTAACTGCTGCTTGGTAAATTCGTCATAGGCAAAATGCAGTAAATAGTCGAGTTCATGTTCAGGAAGTTGAAAGTAGCAATCTCGAAGTAACGACACTAAGTCATAACACACTGGCCCTTGCACTGCATCTTGGTAGTCAATAATCGCCCACTGCTGTCCTGTACGCATAATATTTCTACTATGAAAATCACGGTGTACGGTCACTATAGGTTGCGCCAGCGCATTATTGACCAGCAGTTGACAGGCATCTTGCCACATCTGTGTTTGCTCATCCGACAACGAACAATCAATAAACGCATCGACAAGCCATTCGCTAAAAATGCTCAATTCAAATTGCAAAAAGTCATCATCAAACACTTTCATATATTGAGCAGGCGGTGTTTGCGCCCATTGTGCACTGAGCTTTATGAGATGCTTATAATGTAGCGTGCGGTCTTCATCGCCAAGTAAGTCAGCTAAATGTGTATTGCCTAAATCACTCAGTAAAAAGAAGCCTTGCTTTTCATCAGCCTGAAGAATTTTTGGTAATTTAAAACCATGTTTAGAGAACACTTTGTTTAGTTCAATATAGGGCGTGTTATCTAATTTATCAGGATCAGAATCCATCACAATGAAGCTTTGTTCTGCGGTATTAATACGAAAATACCGACGAAAACTCGCATCGCCAGTGATGGCTGCTAATTGATATTCATCCTCCTTAAAATGAGGATTTAAAAACTGCTGTAAACTTTTATAACGATTCATTTAGTAAGATATCTATTTTTCACTAAGTCAATTACTGTATTTGCCATTGTTTTCCTTTATTATGTCTAGCTTATATCCAACCAAAGAGCATTAAGGTCATTAAATGAGCAAAACCTGGGGCATAATGATGCTAAGCGTACTTAGCGCACCATCGTTCGCCGAAACTGAACTGGCACACAACTTTTGTGGCACTTCAATGCAAACCAGAGCTTGGCAACCGCTCCCTGGCCTTGAACTTAATATGATCGATATCAAATCCGATGATATTGAACTATTGGGTACCCAAAGCGCAGAATTTACCGGTAATGTAGATATTAACACCCTAACGATGAATTTGTCCGCACAAAGTGCACTGATTGACAAACAACGTGGTCTACTTAATGCAACCGGCCCTATCGTTTATCGCGATAAAGTTAGCCAAATTAATAGCTCTGGGCTCAACGCAGATTTAAATAACTCTGAATTAAGCCTACTTGGCGCTGACTATAAGCTCACCGACCAGCTCGGTCATGGTGGCGCAGAAAAACTGACAGTCAATGAGTCTGGCCTAAACCTCATGAACGCAAGCTTTACTACCTGTCCGGGCGAAACACCGGTATGGGCAATTGAAGCAGATGAAATTGATTTATCGAGTGAAGATGGCTGGGGTGAAACTCACAATACCGTATTACGCGTATTCGATACGCCCGTGTTGTATATCCCTTATTTCACTTTTCCATTAGATGACCGCCGTAAGTCAGGATTATTAACACCTAATTTCTCAAGCTCTGGTCGCTACGGTCTTGAAACTATCACGCCGTATTATTGGAATATAGCGCCTAATTACGACGCAACAATTACGCCGCGCTATATGTCTAAGCGTGGCTTACAAATGATTGGTGAGTTTCGTTATTTAACAGAGCAAAATAACGGTTTAATCGCTGTAGAGTACCTTGATAAAGACGACGAAGAGCCAAGTGTTGACTCGCGCTATTTATTTCACTGGCAACAGCAAAGTTATTTTGGTGAGAACTGGCGCGGCAACATTGATATTACCAATGTGAGCGATGATAACTACTTAACCGATTTAAACTCGAATTATGCCACTCGCACAGATACCCAGTTATATCGTACAGGCTCACTAACGCATTTAGGTGATACGTGGCGTACCGACATCAAACTTCAAAGCTTTGAAGTGCTCGGTGATCACCGTGAATCTTATGCAGCATTACCACAAATTAGTTTTTCACAAACTAACCCATACGACTTTTATGGTGTCGATTTAACACTCGACGGTGAACTTAGCTACTTTACCAATAACAATGCAGTGATTGATGAAGCAAGCCGCCTTCACATTGAACCAAAAGCCAGTTTGGGGTATCAAGAGTATGCGTGGTCTTTTTTATCTGAAGTAAGCCTATTACACACCACTTATAATCAACACGGTGATCTAACGGGCACTGACTTTGAAGAAAAAGTCACACGTACACTGCCAAAAGTACGTTTATACAGCCAACTAAACTTTGAACGTGAAACCGCTTTTTTCTTCAAAGAAGGCATTCAAACGTTAGAACCTCAAATTCAGTATTTGTATACACCCAATAAAGACCAGTCGAATATTGGCCTTTACGATACCACCAAGTTACAAGATGACTTTTTTGGTTTGTTTAGAGATCGTCGCTTTTCGAGCATCGACCGCATTGCAACCGCAAACCAATTTACTTTAGGTGCAACAACGCGCTTATTTAGCAGCGACAATGAAGAAGTGTTTAATTTCAGTGCTGGGCAAATCTTTTATTTAAGCGATGATGCCAAACCGACTTCGCAAGGGATTCAGTCTGATACAAACTACAATGCCTTGTTTGCCGCGCAAACCATGTTACATTGGCACCGTCGCTGGTATTTATCTGGGGGGATTCAATATGACACCGATGGTAAAGAAATAATCCAGTCAAATATCACTTTAGATTATAAAGGTGACGATAAACAGCTCGTACAATTGAACCATCGCTATGCAAATGATGTCTCAGGCAATACAATCGAGCAAGTTGGTCTATTTACCAGCATTCCGCTAACACATGATTGGCAGTTTGTTGGCAGCTATCACCGCGATTTAGAAAGTGGTCGTAGCATTGAGGTTTTCAGCGGCCTGCAGTATGAATCGTGCTGCTGGGCGTTTCAAATCACTGGCCGTCGTCAAATCGAAACCGATTTGAATCAAGCGATTGGCCAAGAGCAAGCCACTTTTGATACCAGTATTGGCTTCAATATCGTGTTAAAAGGACTTGGTAGTAAAAGCCGTTATGATGCACAAAAATTATTACAACAAGGTATTTTTGGCTATCGTAGACCGTATTTTCTTAATAACTAGTACCGCAGTACTATTAGCAAGAGTATTAGAAAAAGTATGAATTTAAAAAAATTATTTGCATCAGCATTATTAACAGTTGGCTTATGCCAAAGCGTTTTCGCAAAACCTGTCGAAATAGACAAAGTTGTCGGCATCGTTAACCAAGGTGTTATCTTACAAAGCGAAGTCGACACAATTATTAATCGCGTAAAAGCACAAGCAGCCGAGCAAGGCCAAGAGCTCCCATCGGATGATACGTTGCGCATTCAAGCGATTGAACGACTTGTAAGCCAAACTCTTATGATGCAACTTGCAGAGCGTATGGGCCTTGAGATTTCGGATTCACAGCTTGACCAAACGCTAGAAAACATGGCTCGCGAGCAAGGTGGCACGATTGCTGATTTGCGTCGCACGATTGAAGCGGCTGGTGAAAGTTTTCCCGCTTACCGCGAAGAAATACGTAAAGAGATCACCACCCAGCAAGTTACACGTGCTAACGTCGATCGCCGTATTTACATCAGCCCACAAGAAATTGATAACCTTTTAAAAATAATGGAAACACAAGGTAAAAATGCCGAAGAGTACAATATCGGCCACATCTTGATTGATATTCCAAGTGATGCAACACCCGATGAAATTGCCAGCGCTAAAACACGTGCTGACAAAGTCATTGAATTTTTAAAAGAAGGTAAAGAGTTCAAGCGCATTGCAATTTCATCATCAAGTGGCTCAAAAGCGCTTGAAGGTGGTCAGTTAGGCTGGATGGGTATTAATGAAATGCCTTCACTCTTTGCAGAGGCTGTAAAAGGTCAGAAAAAAGACGATATCGTTGGTCCACTTCGCTCAGGCGCAGGTTTCCACATTATTAAAGTACAAGATGTACGTGGTCGCCAAGTAGTTGAAACCACAGAAGTTCGCTCTCGTCACATCCTTATTAAGCCGTCTATCATTTTAAGCGAAGAAAAAGCGCGCGAGATGCTTAAAGGCTTTGCGAAAGACTTGCGTGAAGGTAACGCCGACTTTGCTGAACTTGCAAAAGAGTACTCTGAAGATCCAGGTTCTGCGCTAAAAGGCGGCGAATACGATTGGACAGACCCAAGCACCTATGTGCCTGAGTTCAAAAACACCTTGTTGTCACTTGATAAAAACGAGATCAGTGAGCCATTCAGAACGCAATTTGGCTGGCATATTGTGCAGTTGCTTGATAAACGTGTCGCAGATAAGACTGAACTTGCTAAACGTAACCGTGCGCATCAACTGCTGTTTAATCGTAAGTTTAAAGAAGAAAGCTTCAACTGGCAGCAAGAAATGCGTGAGCAAGCTCATGTTGATATCTTCCCTGTAGAATAATCATTATGACAATAAGAGTAGCAATCACCCCAGGTGAACCCGCAGGTATAGGCCCTGATTTATTAATTAAGTTAGCGCAACACGCGTGGGATGCCCAACTTGTCGTAATTGCTGATGGTGCGTTATTAAAACAACGCGCCAAACAGCTTGGTTTAAACATCGACCTGATCAAATTTGATGAAGACCAAGCTCCAGCAATTGCACCGGCAGGCAGTGTCTATTTGCATCAGGTTGACCTAGCTGAAGAAGTTGAAGTGGGTGTCTTAAATGATGCAAACGGTCAATATGTCTTAGATACGCTTCGTATCGCCAGTGAAAAAAATATGGATGGCACCTTTGCGGCAGTAGTCACAGGCCCAGTGCACAAAGGCATTATCAACAAAGCGGGTATTTCGTTTAGCGGTCATACCGAGTACTTTGCGCAGCAATCTAATACAGCAGATGTAGTGATGCTGCTTGCAACCGAGGGATTACGTGTTGCCCTTGTCACTACACATATTCCATTAGCTTATGTGTCACGTGCTATCACCGTTGAGCGCCTAAGCAAGGTGGCAACGATTTTAAACCACGATCTACAGACTAAATTTGGTATCGAAAAACCCCGTATTTTGGTGTGTGGTTTAAACCCACATGCTGGTGAAGATGGTCATCTAGGCCGCGAAGAAATAGATACGATAGCCCCCACCCTCGAATTATTAAATAATCAGGGTATGAATTTAATTGGTCCGCTGCCCGCTGATACATTATTTCAAGATAAATACCTGTCACAGGCCGACGCCGTGCTTGCTATGTATCACGATCAGGGATTACCTGTGCTAAAATACAAAGGTTTCGGCAACTCGGTGAACATCACCCTTGGCTTGCCATTTATTCGCACATCAGTGGATCACGGTACGGCACTTGATTTAGCCGGTACAGGAACCGCCGATGTGGGTAGTTTTGAATTAGCGATCCGCGAAGCAATTAAGCTCGCCCATGAAAAAGCACAAAATTAATGACTGATAAAGTACATTTAGGACACCGCGCCAGAAAGCGTTTTGGCCAAAACTTTTTAAATGATGACATGATCATCGATAAAATTGTGACGGCTATCGATCCTAAACCCGAAGACAATTTAGTAGAAATCGGCCCTGGTCTTGGTGCTATCACCGAACCCGTTGCAGACTTAAGTGGCCATCTAACTGTTGTTGAGCTAGATAAAGACTTAGCAGAGCGTTTAGTAAGTCATCCTTTTTTAGGGCCAAAACTAACAGTGCATCAAGGTGATGCAATGAAGTTTGATTTTAGCACCCTGATTAAAGAAGACGAAAAACTAAAGATTTTTGGTAACTTGCCATACAATGTTTCGACTCCTCTGCTGTTTCATTTATTTGAATTTGCTGACAACGTTGAGCATATGCACTTTATGCTTCAAAAAGAGGTTGTTAAGCGCATGGTAGCAAGCCCTGGTAGCAAAGCTTTTGGCCGCTTAACTGTCATGACACAGTATTACTGCCATGCAATGCCAGTGATTGATGTGCCCCCAGAGTGCTTTAAACCTGCACCTAAAGTTGATTCAGCGGTCATTCGTTTGATCCCTAAGAAGCCTGAGCAACGTACAGCTAAATGTACCAAGCTTTTAAACACTGTGTGCTTAGAAGCGTTTAACCAACGTCGTAAAACACTGCGCAACAGTTTATCAAACCTACTGACTGCTGAAGAGCTTACAGGCATTGGTATTGATATTACACTTCGTGCAGAAAGTCTGTCTTTACAACAATTTATTGATATAGCTAATTGGATTTATGACAACAAGCAGTAATTTAGGTTCGCCAATTAAGGTCTCTGTTGAGACCTTCTACGTTGAAGGTCAATCGGAGCCTGAACAAGATAAATACGTTTTTGCTTACTCTATCACGATTAAAAATCATAGTTTGTGCAGTGCTAAGCTATTAAGTCGCTACTGGTTAATTACCGATGCCAATGGCAAGGAAGTCGAAGTTCAAGGCGAAGGTGTCGTTGGTGAAACCCCCACTATTGCCCCAGGTGAAAGTTATAAATACACCAGTGGCGCAGTGCTCGACACCCCTGTAGGGACAATGCAAGGTTATTACACCATGCGTAACGAATTCGGCACTGAATTTGAAGCCCCAATTGACGTGTTTCGTCTAGCACGCCCTAACATACTGCATTAAGTATCGATGGCTGACTACGCGATAGGGGATTTGCAAGGGTGCTACAGTGAATTTGACGCACTACTCAAGCGCGTTAATTTTAATCCTAGCAAAGACCACCTATACCTAGTTGGTGACATAGTTGCTCGAGGCCCAGATTCCCTTGGGTGCCTTGAGCGACTCTATGCAATGCAAGGCAGTGTCAGCATTACGCTTGGCAATCATGACCTGCACATGATCGCGTGTTATCATTTAAATAAACCACACAACCCAAAAGATAAGCTCAGTGCTGTTTTTAGCAGCTCTAAACTCACTGACTATATTCAATTTTTACAGCAACAACCACTTGCTCTATGGCTTGAAAAGTATGACATGTTCATAAGTCATGCCGGTTTAAACCCCAATTGGTCGATTAAGAAAGCATTGAAACGCGCTCGCTTTGCAAAGAATTGCTATCAAGGTGCTGATGCTCGACATTTTTTTAGCCATATGTACGATACTCATCCGCCTAAATGGCAGTCAACACTCAGTAATGAAGCTAAGTTTCGCTACATTGTAAATTACTTCACACGCATGCGTTTTGTAGACAAAGAGGCCCATTTAGACCTCACAAACAAAACCAGTACCAGTGCAAATAGCTCAACAATACCGTGGTTTGAACACCCGAATATAACGCAATTAACGCAGCAGATTGTTTTTGGTCACTGGGCGGCAATTGAAGGAAAAACCCAACGAGCAAATATACATGGCCTTGATACAGGCTGTGTGTGGGGAGGAGAAATGACTCTCATGGAACTCAGTAAAAAAGAGCGTTTTGTCGAAAGTTCTCACTCTTTTATCTAAATTAACTGAAAAATAACTGAACATCTGTTAGATTTATATCAATTAAAGTAAATTTAAATAAAAGCCAATTTAATTTAAATACTTAACTTATCAGCAACCCTGCCGATAAATACTGATTAGTACTATTAGTGGAATTACATATGAACTTGACCGTTAGACAGCGTATTTGGGGCGGCTTTATTGTCATTACCCTACTCTTGCTATTTATTGGTGGTAACTCATTGATCAGAATTACCAATATTGATCAATCTACACAGCGAGTTAATCAGCTGTCACTCCCTGCTCTCGATAAAAGCTATGAGCTACAGGTCGAATTCATCTTAATGAGTAAATCCGCACAAGCGAGCTTTTACACAGCATCACAAGATGAGCTAGCAGCGACACGTAGCAGCTTTAATGAACAGAAAAAACGTTATGATAATTCTTATCAAGATTTACAAAACGTGGTTAGTGATGACCCAAAACTAAAACAAAGTAGTCAACAAGTAGAACAAACCTATAAACGTTTTGCTAAATCGGTTGATAACCTGTTTAAAGATAAAAAAACGCAGCTTGAACTTAACAAAACTCTCAGTACTCAACTTGAAAGTATTGAGCTTAGCGCTGAAGATGCAAACTCTGTGGTACTCGATATTATTGATATTGATGGCTTAGAAGAGAATCACTCTCGTGCTTATCAAGCAGCAAACAACTTAGAAAATCATTTTCAATCATTAGTGACTAACAGCACTGATATGCTCACAGTGAAAACACTGAATACGCTAGAAATCATTAAAAAAGAGCAAATATATTACCTTGAAGAAATTGAGCGCAGCTTAAGCTTAATTCGCCCCGCTGTTATTGAGTCGAATGCAAGCCTATACAATGATTTAAACGGCTACTTTGAAACACTTGCCAACAATGTAAAAGGTTCAAATAGCTTATCGGCCAACAAAAAACGTTTAATTGATGCCATTGCTCAAACTGAAGCGGAGCTTGCTAATGCCGAAAACTCGACAACAGAAGCATTAACACAACTGCGTGAACTCGTTGATCATGCCACAGTGCTTGCCTTTGATTTACAGCAAGACGTCAGTGGTAACGTGACGACAGCGACACTTTGGACTTGGGTCGCTATGATTATTGCAACGCTCATTGCTATCGTTGTTGCAGCCATGACTGTAAACCGTATCACTAAGCCACTTTCTGAAGTAAACCGTATTCTAGATATCGTTGCCAGTGGTGATATGACACAACGTTTAGATGACACTGCAAAAGATGAATTTGGTGAGCTTTCACGTAGCTGTAATACATTAATAGAAAGCTTACGTACGCTAATCCAAGGTATTATTTCTCGTTCTACGCAACTTGCCGCTGCGTCTGAGGAAACATCGGCGATTACCGAAGAGTCAAGCCAAGCCATTCGTAACCAGCAAGCACAAGTAGAACAAGCAGCAACGGCGACGACAGAAATGAGCAGTACCTCTCAAGCGGTTAGCAGCAGTGCTCAACAAGCGCTGAGTGAAATTAAAAACGCAGATAAAGAAGCCGAGCGTGTTAAGGGTATCTCATCGCAAAACAAAGCGACGATTGAACAGCTTGCACGTGAAGTCGATGACGCGTCTCAAGTCATTAATAAGCTGCATAAAGACAGTGCATCAATTGGCGGTATCTTAGATGTGATACGTGGCATTGCAGAGCAAACAAACCTTCTTGCACTTAATGCCGCTATTGAGGCAGCACGCGCAGGTGAACAAGGCCGTGGCTTTGCTGTTGTAGCAGACGAAGTACGCTCTCTTGCGAGCAAAACTCAAGAGTCTACGCAGGAAATCCAAGCAATGATTGAATCACTGCAAATTGGTGCTGAAGCCGCTGTTGCCGCAATGTCTAAAGGTAAGCAACAAGCTGAATCATGTGTTGAGCAATCAGACCAAGCCAACACTGCACTTGACTCAATCACCGCAGCTGTTGCCCAAGCACATAACGTAAGTGAAGAAATATCGACAGCTGCGCACGAACAACAACAAGTCTCGCAAGAGATCAGTGAGCGCTTAGAGTCAATCGTTGCTATTGCTGAACAAACAGCTGAAGGGGCTAACCAGACGAACATTTCAAGCTCAGAAGTCGCTAAATTAGCTGAAGAGTTACGACTGTCGGTGGATGCCTTTAAAGTTTAAATAGCCTTCGCTATACCTAAATAGAAAAACCGTGTTTAGCATCGCAAACACGGTTTTTTTATTCCCCCTTCAGCTCATTCAATGATCCCCATTCATATCACTGCGCTTAATTAAGAGGTCTATTTTGAGGCAATAAAACCGCGTTGATAACAAGACAAAAATTTCGTTATTTAGTTGTTCTCGGCAATTGCTCCTGCATTACTCTCCCTCCGGCATCCATGCAGTCGTAAATCAGACATTTTTAACGCAGCTAGCGACTGGTGTAATCACTCAAAATAAGTAAGTATTATTGCAGATAGGTATTAGCATGATTTTGAATTGGTATTATTCACAGACATAAAAAAACCGCAACGAGTGCGGTTTTTATAAATCTGTTTGGCTTTACTATTAAAGACCTGCGCGCTCTTTAATAGCAGCAACAACTGGCGAGCCACCAAAGCCATTAGCTTCAGCCCATGCGATGTCTGCACCGTCTTCAAATGAAGAAGATGGTAAACGCTTAACAATATACTCACCCGTATCGTTTGCACCACTCACAATTGCATGACGAAGCATGTTGTTGTCATTGCACTTAAAAGCGTCGATGATATTACGGATCTTTACGCGTGAACTTTTTAGTTTATCACGTAAACGATTCTTATCATCTGCAGCAATGTACTCACAAAGTGAAAGCGCCAACTGTTGATCGTCGGCTTTAACAGGTGCTGTGTACGCAACTGAAGCCGTAACAACTGCTGCGGCTAATAACATATTTGGTAACTTCATCATATTTTGCCCTTATGTAATACTTTTAGCTTACCAAGCTTGACTATTATTGTACCAATCAAACAATTTTATCGCAATATTGTTAAGGTTTTTTATACAAAGTAACAAAAGTATACGGGTGTGGATTATTGTTATCTGGCAGTTTCTCTTCCTGCTCGACAACTGTCCAGTTAGCAACACTTTCGTAATCTGGGAACTGCGTATCTCCCTCTACATCAAGATCAATGAAGGTTAAATAAAGTCGCTCTGCGTGAGGAAGAAACTGCTGATAAATATTTCCTCCACCGATGATCATCACTTCATCTGCCTCTTTTACTAGGGCTAGCGCCGCATCTGGAGATGTTACAACCTCAATCCCTTCCGCTTTATAATCAGCATTACGGCTAATAATTATGTTTTGACGCCCTGGTAATGGTCGACCTATAGACTCAAAGGTTTTACGTCCCATAATCACAGGTTTAGCCATAGTAACCTGTTTAAAGTGCTGTAAGTCGGCAGGCAAATGCCAAGGCATTTGATTGTCTTGACCAATAATACGATTATTTGCCATTGCAGCAATCATTGAAATTTTCACACTACACCTTTAATACTTTTTTCTTATTAATAAAAAAGGAGCGCGAGGCTCCTTTTCCGTTTTAAACTTTAACGTTGGTAGATAACTTCAACATCGTAGTCATCATCGTCCCAATCATCCCAATCGTCGTCGTCATCTTTCGACGTTGCTTTTTGATGGTATGTATCCCATTTAAATTCAACTTCTTCTTTCTCTTCTTCAGCGAATTTTTCTTTCGGCATACTATCAAGCAACGCCATGATATCGTGACAAAGTGCTTGGGTATTTTGCTTGTTTGCGGCAGAAATTCGGTAAACATTGGTTTCTTCACCCAGCTCTTCAGCTATTTGTTGGCAAAGTGCTTCAGCTTCGTCTTCTGGCAGCAAATCTATTTTATTAAACACTAACCAACGCGGCTTATCAGCAAGTTTAGGACTGTACTGATGAAGCTCATTAACAATCGCAAACGCATTGTCCACTGGGTTAGTGCCATCGACAGGCATAATATCGATGATATGTAACAGCACACGACAACGCTCTAAGTGTTTTAAGAAGCGAATACCAAGACCCGCTCCATCAGAGGCACCTTCGATTAATCCTGGAATATCGGCTATGACAAATGACTTATTAGCATCAGGACGCACAACCCCTAAATTAGGAATAAGCGTTGTAAATGGATAGTCAGCAACTTTAGGTTTAGCCGCAGATACACTGCGAATAAATGTTGATTTGCCCGCATTAGGTAACCCCAGTAAGCCTACATCAGCAAGCAACATCAGTTCTAAACGTAAATTTCTTACTTCGCCAGGCGTACCTAATGTTTTTTGGCGCGGAGCACGGTTCGTACTTGATTTAAAGCGTGCATTCCCCAAGCCATGGAAGCCTCCTTTTGCAACAACCAGTTTCTGGCCATGCATCGTTAAATCACCTAATGACTCTTCAGTATCAACATCTGTAATACGGGTTCCAACAGGTACTTTAAGGACTAAATCATTGCCCTTCTTACCGGTCATATTGCGACCGTGACCATTGGTGCCACGCTCTGCTTTATGAAAACGCTCAAACTGATAATCAATTAAGGTATTTAAGTTTTCATCGGCCTGTAGATAGACACTGCCACCATCGCCGCCATCGCCGCCATCAGGACCGCCATCCGGCACATATTTTTCACGTCGGAAAGATACGACACCGCTGCCGCCATCACCCGCGTCACAACGAATTTCCACTTCATCTACAAACTTCATGATTACTCACTTTAAGATTGGCTTGTTAATAACTGTATTATACACCTAATTATATAGCTAAGCATCTTCGTACAGTGCCGAAGATGCTTAGCTATATAATCGAGTGCCTTAAAACAAAAAACCCCGCAAAGGCGGGGTTTTTCAAATATCGAGATGATTACTCAGCTACGATATTTACGTATTTACGGTTTAAAGGACCTTTCTGTTCGAATTGAACTTTACCATCTGCTTTTGCGAAGATAGTGTGGTCTTTACCGATACCTACGTTTGCACCAGCGTGGAACTTAGTACCACGTTGACGAACAATGATGCTACCCGCTAGAACTGATTCGCCACCAAAACGCTTAACACCTAGGCGTTTGCTTTCTGAATCGCGACCGTTACGAGTACTACCAGCTGCTTTTTTATGTGCCATTTCTAAGTACCTCTAATTAAGCGCTAATGCCAGTGATTTTAACTTCAGTGAACCATTGACGATGGCCCATTTGCTTACGAGAATGCTTACGACGTCTAAATTTAACAATCTTCACTTTCTCACCGCGACCGTGTGAAACAACCTCAGCTGTCACTTTACCACCGTTTACGAACGGTACACCGATCTCGATTTTCTCACCATCAGCAACTAAAAGTACTGAATCAAATTCAACTGCTGCACCAGTTTCAACGTCTAATTTCTCAAGACGAATTGTTTGACCTTCAGTCACACGGTGCTGTTTACCACCACTTTGGAAAACCGCGTACATAATTAACTCCGTCTGTGCGCCCTCAAATCGACGCAACTAAAATATTCTTCAATAGGGCGCGAAGTTTACGCTAATGCGCAAAAACTAGCAAGCCTCTTTTTAGATAAAATGAATAAAAAATAGCTGCATTAAGGGCAATTCAATATTTTCCCTTATTTTATCCTAAAAACACCGCTTGCCAAGCGGTTTTTGCGATCTTGTGACAATTAAATGACCGAGGCAAATATAGCTAATAAATCACTCTAGAATGTTCACTTATTAAACAAGCAGATAAAATTAAGTCGCTATAATTGAGCCGAAAACAGAAACTTTAACGTGTTTTTTTATTGAATCATCACAAAATATCGAGCAAGCGCAATTTTTGATGTACAATCAGCCTCGTATACCCATAAAAATTGGCTCGGAGATCAATGGATATAAAAGCTATCCAGGCGTTAATCGAAAATGAAATGGATGACGTCAATCAACTTATACATGCCCAAATGCGCTCAGATGTCGCGTTGGTTAATCAACTTGGTTTATACATAGTTAACAGTGGTGGCAAGCGTGTTCGCCCCATGTTGGCTATTTTAGCAGCTAAAGCTTTAGGCTATGAGGGTAAAGATCACATTACCCTAGCAACCATCATTGAGTTTATTCACACAGCAACTTTGCTGCATGATGACGTGGTTGATGAGTCTAATTTGCGTCGAGGTACACCTACCGCAAACGCAGAGTTTGGCAATGCAGCCAGTGTGCTCGTGGGTGATTTTATTTACACTCGCTCATTCCAGCTTATGGTTGGGCTTGGCAAAATGCCGATCATGCAAATTTTAGCTGATGCGACCAATGTCATTGCTGAAGGTGAAGTGTTGCAGCTTATGAACTGTAATGACCCTAACACCACCGAACAAAGCTATATGCAGGTTATTTACAGCAAAACCGCCAAGCTTTTCGAAGCCGCAACGGGTCTTGCCGCTATCATTACCGAGCAAGACGAAAAAGTCCTCGACGCATTAAACCTATACGGCATGCATTTAGGAACTGCTTTTCAACTAGTAGATGATGTACTTGATTACAATGCCGATGCACAGCAACTTGGCAAAAACATTGGTGATGACTTAGCTGAAGGTAAACCTACTTTACCGCTTATTTACGCGATACAAAAAGGCACACCAGCGCAAGTAAAACTAGTTCGTGAAGCCATTGAACTAGGCAATGGTATGGATCACTTAGACAGCATTCTAGCGACGCTCGCTGATACCAAAGCCCTTGAGTTTACAATGCAAAAAGCAGAGCAAGAAGCTGATAAAGCCATTGCATGCATTGCTTTTTTACCCGACACGCCATACAAACAAGCGTTAGAAAGCTTAGCGCGGATTGCGGTCGCCCGCGATCACTAAGCGATACTTTATTCGAGCCATTAAAAAAGCCTGCAATTGCAGGCTTTTTTGTTTTAAGCGCTTCAACATGCATGTGAAGCGCTTAGCATCAATCGGGATTAACCGTTGATGAAATCAACACCTTCTTGGATGTCTTTGTTAAGTGTCGCTAGCATGTCGTTCTTAGCTTGCTCTTCGAATGCACTTAACTCACCGTAAGAAAGAATTTCTTCAACACCGTTCTTACCTAAACGTACTGGGTGTGCGAAGTAAGCAGCATCACCATTTTCAACAGCAACGTATGCGTAATCTACCACGTCTTCACCTTGTAAGCCTTTCACTAAAGACATACAAAAACGAGCCGCTGCGGCACCCATTGAAAGTGTTGCTGAACCGCCACCAGCTTTAGCATTAACAACTTCAGTACCTGCATTTTGGATACGTGGAGTAAGTGCTGCAACTTCTTCATCAGTGAAAGTAACGCCTTCAACTTGTGAAAGAAGTGGCAGAATGGTTGTACCAGAGTGACCACCAATAACAGGGACTTTAACGTCAGTTGCGCTTAAGCCTTTAAGCTCAGCTACAAACGCTTCAGAACGGATCACGTCAAGAGTCGTAATACCGAATACACGGTTAGCATCGTAAGTACCCGCTTTTTTGAATACTTCAGCAACGATTGGCACAGTGCCATTTACTGGGTTAGTGATGATACCGACTAACGCTTTAGGGCAGTTTTTAACGATGCCTTCAGCTAATGTTTTGATGATACCTGCGTTTACGTTGAAAAGGTCCGCACGGTCCATGCCCGGCTTACGTGGCATACCCGCTGGAATAAGAACGATATCACAACCTACTAATGCAGCGTCCAAGCTGTCTGCACCAAAGCCTTCAACTTTAACGTCAGTTGGGATGTGAGAAAGATCAACCGCTACACCAGGAACAACAGGGGCAACATCGTATAACGATAATTCAGAACCTGCAGGTAAACTTGTTTTTAATAATAAAGACAATGCTTGGCCGATACCGCCAGCTGCGCCTAAAACAGCAACTTTCATTGGAATTCTCCGTAATTTGAGGTAGGAAATATTTGTGGCCCTAAAGATAATGAAATTAGCGACTAAAAACAAATTTATCCTGCTTATTTCGCGTATAATTTCGACCATAGTTGTAAACTTAGCTGTAACGTGACGGTATTTGGACGACAAATGCAAACAAATACTGCATAACTATGCAGAATTGTGTAGAATTACTTCATATTTGATGAATAAAAGAAACGACAACATGCAACCACAAGACAAACAAGAAGCACTGATCAAAGCGTTTAAATCGTTATTAAAAGAAGAAAACTTTGGCTCACAAGGTGAGATTGTCGAAGCATTAAAAGACCAAGGCTTTGATAATATTAGCCAAAGTAAAGTCTCACGCATGTTGAGTAAATTTGGCGCTGTACGCACACGCAATGCAAAACAAGAAATGGTGTATTGTTTACCTGCCGAAATGGGTGTGCCAACCGCAAAGAGCCCTCTTCGTCAGCTTGTTATCGACATCATGCACAACGAAATGATGATTATTATTCGTACCAGCCCAGGGGCTGCACAGCTGATTGCCCGATTACTGGATTCATTAGGTAAGGCAGACGGTGTACTGGGTACAATTGCAGGCGACGACACTATTTTTATCGCCCCTGCAAAAATTTCTGAAATCGATGTCACGCTAGACCGTGTTAGAACATTATTCGATACAGTTTAACGTTAAAGCTGCTTCAAAAAGTTTACTGACGGGGCGAAAAATGCAGACCCCATGTCGGCTTGTGTAAAATCGAGCCAATGGTCATAACATTCGCCCTGCCCTAATCGGCTTTTGAGTACCTGTTCAAACGCATCACCTTGCGCTGCACACGACACCATTAAAATGCCCTGTTTATGAACGTCACCAAACGGCATGCTTTGATTGAGTATGAGAGGCTGACCCTTTTCATCTTTTAATTCATTTCGTACTGCATGACTCGTTTCAACAGCTGGCATTATTAACGTGTTATCAAGACGTGTACGCCCCATGATTTGCTCTTGCTCAGATAACGACAAATGTTGCCACACGCTTAGGTCATGCACAAAACGCTGCACATGAATATAACTTCCCTGATCTTCAAAATGACCCGGCTTATCAATCAGTGCGGTGCTTCGCTTTTGTCGCCCATGCGGAGTGTCTCCCGCATAAATAAAGCCATTAAAATCGCGGCCATCTAAAAAGCGAAAGTTACGAACTTGTTCCACCAGCTCAACATCAGGTGTAAATAATTTAATGATTTGTAGAGCAAAAAGGTGATTTACATCTTCACGATCAGAGCGAATTTGCACAAACAAATCGAATGGCTGCGCACTCATGACGTGCTCACTGTGCGTCACATTTGGAAAGCTTTGTAATTGGCTTGGAATAAACTCTGGCAGTATATGCGGCCAGTACTGCGCACCAAGCGCAACCACACATGACAACATGGCTTCAGAGAATTGGTCTGCAAACTCGTCTTGAATGACGCTTACGCGTTTAAGTTTTTTGCGTAATGACTCATCGTGACCATCATAAACATTAAAAAACAGGTGCAAACCGTGTAAGTTTGCTTCAGCACAAATCCCAGATTGCGCTTGCGCCATAATGAATCCTTAGCTACTCGTTATCAAACATACAGACAAGGAATTCAGGATTATAACGTTCTGTTTAATCTTCGAAAAAATTGACCGTATGTGGCATTATTTTTATTTTTACTGGTTGCTCGACCGCTAGTACACGATCATTTTCGGCAGCAACTTCTAGCTCCTGCCCAGCAATACGTACCTTATACACATAACGCGTACCGATAAAACGTCTGTTGAGTATGGCTTGACTACTTACATCGCCGTGCTCTGCCTCACATAACTTAATATGATGAGGTCGTACATACACCACACCGTGTTGACCTTGATGCTTGCTTTCGGTTAGCGAATGTATGACACCATACGTCGTTTCATATTCAGTTGGCGTTAAGACTTTTGCCGTTAAGTATATGCCCGTACCAAGAAACTCTGCAACCTCCTTTGAGTTAGGTTGGCTAAATAACTGCTCGGGAGTGCCTTGTTGCGCTATTTTTCCACCGTGCATCACCGCAAGCGTATCAGCAAAGGCAAACGCTTCTTCTTTTGAGTGCGTCACAAAAACAGCGGAAACTTGTTGGTCTTTTATAATCCGACGAATATCAGCAATTAATTCAAAACGCACTTGGGTATCAATGTTCGAAAATGGCTCATCAAGTAGTAATAAACTGGGTTTATATGCCAAAGCTCTCGCTATTGCGACACGTTGTTGCTGCCCACCGGAGAGTTGATGTGGGTATCGTTTTGCACAGCCATCTAGTTTAACCAACCTGAGCATTTCACTCACGCGCTCACGTTTTTGTGCTTTACTCATATTGCTCAAACCAAAGGCAATGTTATCGCTTACTGTTAGATGCGGAAACAAAGCGTAATCTTGAAACATCATGCCGATATTTCGTTTTTCTGGCGCAATAAAGTGATGGTTGTCATTGACCACTTGTGAGTCGATACTCATGTATCCTTGCGATGGCTGTAAAATACCTGCAATTGCTTTTAACGTGGTGGTTTTACCACACCCACTGGCGCCTAATAAACAGACTATTTCGTCTTGCTTCACATTTAGAGTAAGCTCACTCAATACCTTAGTGCCATTATATTGGTAGGCTAAGTCTTTAATTATCAAATGACTCATGAGTGATTGTGCTCCATCGAACGATTAACGAAATACAAAGGAATTAGTCCTACTAAAACAATAAACAAGGCCGAAATAGACGCTAACTCTAATTGTTCATCACTGACATACTGAAAAACATGCGTGGCCAAAGTTTCAAAGTTAAATGGACGCAAGAGCAATGCGGCGGGTAGCTCTTTCATACATTCAATAAATACCAATAATCCTGCGGTTAATATACCGCGTTTTAGCAAGGGTAAATGAACTTTATACAGGGTTGTAAAAGGCCCTTTGCCCATTGATTGACTCGCCATATCGAGTGAGGGGCTGATACGTAAGAAACTACTTTCAAGCGCTCCATGCGCAATTGCATAGAAACGCACTATATAAGCAAAAACCATCGCAAATAGAGTACCACTTAATACTAGGCCTAACGAAAAACCGTGCGGCTCTAACCATGCATTCAGTAAGTCATCAAGCTGCGTTAAAGGCAGTAAAACGGCGATAGCAAGCACCGTGCCTGGTAGTGCGTACCCTGTACTCGCTAGACGTCCAGGAATAAGGGGGTAACGGTCTTTACTTATGCGTTGATAAAACAGCACACATAAGCTCAGTATAATAGTCGCCAGACTCACGACGACAGCAACCTTGAGGCTTTGCCATGCATAATTTAAAAATGCACCATTCCACGCATCTTCCGCATACACAATAGCGTACTTCACAAGCACTGCCACGGGTAATAAAAACGCCAGCACCAAAGTAAGGCTACAGGCTATTGTTGCCCCCCAGGCTGCGCTGCCTTTTAAGCTGTATAACGTCGCACTATTAACACTTGATTGGCGCTCATACACGGCTTGGTTTCTTCGGCTGTAGCGCTCAAGCATCAGGGTTAAGAATAAAATGAGCAGCATAATACCAGAAATTTTTGCAGCCGCAGTGAGAGAGTAATACCCCAACCAGGTATCGTAAACGGCGGTCGTCAATGTACTCACAGCAAAATAGTTCACTGTTGCAAAGTCAGCCATCGCCTCCATGCTAATTAAGGTAATACCCGCCACAATAGCGCCGCGGCCAAGTGGCAAGCTTACTCGTAAGAAGCTTTGCAAAGGTGACAGCCCCATTAACTGGCTGGCTTGCACAAGTTTAAATGATTGCTCTCTCAGTGCTGTTTTGAAAATTAAATACAGGTAGGGATACAACACAAGGGCAATCATCACAATTGCTCCTGTTAAGGTACGAATATCGAAAAACCAATAGTCATCCGGCGATTGCCAACCAAACCAATCACGTAGCGCAATTTGTACGGGACCTGCATAATCGAGTAAGTCCGTGTAAACATAAGCAATTAAGTAGGTCGGCATGGCAAGTGGCAGCATGAGCGCCCACTCAAATTGCTTTCGCCCCGGAAACTCACAATACGCAGTCAACCACGCTAATGGCAGCGCGATGAGGCAACTTAAAAGCCCGACTCCAGCAATCAAGAATAGAGTATTGCGGGTGTAATCCCACAACACAGTATCAAACAAGTGCTGAAACACATCTGAGCCTCCTTGCAGAGACTCCACTAATAAAAAGCCAAGAGGTGTTACAAGCAATAACCCGATAAACCAAGCTATTAACTGCCAGCGAGACAACGAAAACTTCACATGCATACGAGGCTGTTATTCCTTAATTAATAACAGGGCGATATAAAACAAAAGCTGTTTAAGCAATGCCGCTTAAACAGCTTTTTCAAATTTTTAAGCTGGAATAACGCTTTGTGCGTTATAAATCAAACTTCACTTCATCAATTAGCTTAAGTGCCACAGGGCGATATTTGCTAATTTCATCAAGCGACAAAGTATCTTCTTTAAATTTGCCCCATGATGCCACCATATCAGATAAAGCAACCCCTTGTTTTACTGGGTACTCCATATTGACTGAGGCATACATATTTTGCGCTTTATTGTCAGTCATATACTCAATCAGTTTCAAGGCATTTTCAGGGTTTTTGGCATATTTCGTCATCACCACCCCCGATACATTAATATGTGAGCCTCGGTTTGTTTGATTAGGGAAGTTAATATGCACCGCTTCAGCCCATGACTTTTGCTGCTCATCCTGCAACATTTTACCAAAGTAATAACTATTACCTAAGGCAATATCACACAGCCCTTCTTTTACCGCTTTAACTTGTGCACGGTCGTTGCCTTGTGGTTTACGAGCTAAATTTGATTTTACGCCTTCAAGCCATTCTTTTGTTTTTACTTCACCGTGATGCGCCACCATAGACGCTACTAGGCCTAAGTTATAAGGGTGCTTACCAGGGCGCGTACATAATTTACCTTTGTATTTTGGATCGGCTAAGTCTTCATAACTCAGTGTGGGTAACGCGCCAACTCGCTCTTTTGCTGAGTAGACATTGCGCACTCGTTTAGTAAGTGCAATCCACTGCCCTTGTTCATCACGAAAAGTACTGGGGACATTTGCATTAACAATATCACTGTTAATTGATTGCGTTAAACCAAGCTCTTCTAACTGTACAAGCGCACTAAAATTTGACGTCAAAACGAGATCAGCCTTGCTATGCTTACCTTCGCGCTTTACGCGTTCAATCAGGCCCTTTTTAGCAAAAACAACATTGGTTTTTATGCCCGTTTGCTGAGTGAAATCATCTAAAATTGGTTGAATTAAAAAAGGTTGTCGGAATGAATATATATTAACGACATCCGCTGAAAGTGCAGGTGTGCTTAGTAAAGCCGTGAATAAGACTAACGCTGTTTTTTTCATTATTTAACACCTAAATAAAAACAATTCTCAAAATATTTTACCTACACTTAAGGCAAAGTGCACCTGTTAATAGTCATAAAACAATCATGTTAGCTGCCATTTAGGAAGTTACTTGTGAGAGATATCTTACCTACATGGCAGCTATTGAGTAAAAGCAGACAGCAAAAACCACATAAAAACCCATAACAAACTGAAAATAAACAATTTAATTAAAATGACAATAAAATGACCGCTATTTTAAGCACGATTTTGACCTACTCGCGCTTGGCAATTTCTCTATAATTAACTTATCAGCTAAGCATGAAGCTTTATGAGTAGATGGATAGGGAAGCATTACTCATATCAAACCTCGGATAAGGTTCATTAGGATAGTAAGGATATTAGGACAGGCTCAGGAAGAGTAACGCAAGGGAATGACAGCTTATGGACAGCATCAGGATGATGTGAAATGGAATAACAACAGGGTGTTGTTATACAGGAGTTCAAAAAGTGGAATAAAGGACAGGTCGTAAGGACAACGCAAGGGAATTGCTAATAAAGGGATAGCATCACGATGATGCGTAATGGAAAGGTAAAGTATTTACCAGCACGGATGTAAAGGAATGGACAGGATATAGACCCGGAGAGTCTTTATTACACAGAACAACTAAGTACAGTGTAATGGCATGGATTTGCAAAGTTTATGGAGTTGATTAGATTCAATTGCAGGATGCAGAAAATTAAGAAGATTCCGCAAGCGCGACTAGAGATAGTTCGCGCTTTTCTTTTGCATACTACCTACCCGCAATAATACTCAATCATTTTGAAGGATTAAAAGCTGACGTAAACAACGTTAAAAGTTTCTCATTTAATAAAACCTAATCACAAAACTGATACCTTGTTACCGACGCGCTTTTTTACCTCTGACTTTTATTGCCTCAACTTTTATTGCCTCAAAATAGAGCGCTCAATAAATCAAATTGATACAAGAATTACTCTGGGCGACCTTTGTTTCTTTTACCAAGCAAATAGGCATCTCTAAAGTTAATAAAGTGCTCTTCTAGCCTGCTGGTTGCTTCTTCTTCACCGGCAAGTGCCAAAACCATAATAGCGACTTCAGCCGTTCCTAGCTGGTGTTCATGGGGAGCGACACGTAAACGATAATCAGACAACTTTTCAGGCGTGATAGACAGCACGGGTAAGTGATCTAAGTAGGGACTTTTACGGATCATCTTTTTAGCTTCACGCCAAGTGCCATCTAAAAAGATAAAAAGCGGACGCTTGCCTTGTTCAGGTATCACCTCGGTAATCACACGGTTTTCGTCCTCAACATCACTGGCAGGAAAAATAACCATCGGCTGATACTGAGGATCGGCCAATAAACTTAGAAGCGCGGCATCAGGGTTTGTTCGATCCCATTTAAATGCGTGGTTATCGGGAATGATTTCGGCAATTAAGCGCCCTGTATTAGAGGGTTTAAAACTCTCGTTATGATACATCAATAGGCATACAGCGGCTTCACATTCAGCCTGTTGAACACCTTCACAAATGCAGTAGTGTTCTGCTAATAAGCACCTTTCGCAGCGTGTGAGTTTTGCTCCTCGGGCTTTAAATTCTCGGCGAGATTCGCCCAATTGTTTAGCACGAAGTACCAAGACGGAGTTATTTGAGATAGTAGCCACTGTGTTTACCAGAAAATTGAACGGCGCGTATTGTAGCTAAAAATAGCAGGAATAGAAATCAATGCGAGTGGTTAGTGGTTAGTGGTTAGTGGTTAGAAAATGAACCATTAACTTTAAGTAAGCTTTTTTATGTGTGTGATCTGACGTCTAATTTCTAACCTCTAAATTCTAATTCCTAATCCCTAGAAATAACAAAAAACCCAGCCGGAGCTGGGTTTTTAAAACGATTAGTCAAAAGAACTTACTTCTTTTTAACTGCTTTTTTGTTTGGAAGGTCAGTAATTGAACCTTCGAAGATTTCAGCAGCTAGACCGATTGATTCGTTTAGCGTTGGGTGAGCGTGAATAGTTAACGCAAGGTCTTCACCGTCTGCGCCCATTTCAACTGCTAAGCCGATTTCGCCTAGCATCTCACCAGCATTGATACCAACCATAGCACCACCGATAACACGACCAGAGTCTTTATCGAAGATAAGCTTAGTTTGACCTTCAGTACGTGCTGAAGCGATTGCACGACCAGACGCAGCCCATGGGAATACAGCTGTTTCGATGCTTAAACCTTGCTCTTTCGCTTCTTTTTCAGTTACGCCAACCCATGCAATTTCTGGATCTGTGTAAGCGATTGAAGGGATACACTTAGGATCGAAGTAGTGCTTCTGACCAGAGATAACTTCTGCCGCAACGTGTGCTTCATGAACCGCTTTGTGCGCAAGCATTGGTTGACCAACGATATCACCGATAGCGAAGATGTGATCAACGTTTGTTTTAAGTTGCTTATCAACATTAATGAAGCCACGCTCATCAACGTTAACGCCCGCTTTATCTGCATCAAGTAGTTTACCGTTTGGAGTACGGCCAACAGCAACAAGTACTTTGTCGTAACGTACAGGCTCAGCAGGTGCGTTTTTACCTTCAAATGTTACATATAAACCGTCGTCTTTTGCTTCAACGCCAGTTACTTTAGTAGATAGCATTACGTTAAACTTGTTCTTAACGTATTTTTGGTAAATCTTGATAACGTCTTTATCTGCAGCGGGTACTAATTGATCAGCAAACTCAACAACGTCGATTTCAGAACCCAGTGCACGGTACACTGTACCCATTTCAAGACCAATGATACCACCACCTAGTACAAGTAGTTTCTCAGGAACGTCTTTAAGCTCAAGCGCACCAGTCGAATCAATTACACGGTCATCTTCAGGGATGAAAGGTAGATTTACTGGTTGTGAACCTGCAGCAATAATAGCATTGTCGAATGTGATTGTTGTAGTACCTTCTTCACCTTCAACAGCCAGGGTGTTGCTACCAGTGAATTTACCGTAACCATAAACCACTTTCACTTTACGCATTTTAGCCATGCCGTCTAGGCCGCCAGTTAACTGACCGATTACAGACTCTTTCCAATCACGGATTTTGTCTAGGTCAATTTCAGGCTTACCAAAAGTAACGCCGTGAGATGACATTTCTGCTGCGTCATCAATCACTTTAGCTACGTGTAAAAGTGCTTTTGAAGGAATACAACCCACGTTTAGACATACACCGCCTAATGTGTTGCGAGACTCTACCAATGTGACTTCTAAGCCCAAGTCAGCAGCACGGAAAGCTGCAGAATAACCACCAGGACCACCGCCTAGTACAACAACTTGAGTTTTTAATTCGTTGCTCATGCTATTACCTTAAATGTTTGAACGGGAACACTGCCCCTAAGTTAAACTGCCATGTTTCTGCAAGGCAGAAAGTGAGAGCAGATATCTATACAAAGATTGTTCTATGGCAAAGATTGTATCATTGCCAATGGTAAAAATCCCAGCAAAAAACACCTTGCTGGGATTTGATTCTTATAAATTATGACGCGATTACATTACCAATTGGCGAATATCGCTCATATAGCTTGCTAGCGTCACAGTAAAGCGTGCTGCTAGTGCACCGTCAATAACCCTATGGTCGTATGACATTGATAATGGAACCATTAACTTAGGTTCAAACTCTTTGCCATTCCATTTAGGTTTCATCTCCGATTTAGAGACACCTAAAATAGCCACTTCTGGTGCATTTACGATAGGCGTGAATGCGGTACCACCGATACCACCAAGGCTTGAAATTGTAAAACAACCGCCTTGCATGTCAGATGACGTTAGTTTGCCATCACGCGCCTTAGCCGACACGTCCATTAGCTCGCGAGAAAGCTCAATGATGCCTTTCTTATCAACATCTTTGAATACTGGCACAACCAAACCATTAGGTGTATCGACTGCAACACCAATGTTGATGTATTTCTTCAAGATTAAACTTTCACCGTCTTCAGACAACGAAGAGTTAAATGTCGGGAACTCAGCCAGAGCTTTCGCTGCTGCTTTCATGACAAACACAAGTGGCGTGATTTTAACACCCAGCTTTTTCTTCTCAGCCAGTGCATTTTGCTCTTTGCGGAATACTTCAAGACTGGTGATATCAGCTTCATCAAACTGTGTAACGTGTGGGATTTGCACCCAGTTACGGTGTAAGTTAGCACCTGACAGTTTTTGAATACGTGATAATTTTTTCTCTTCAATCTCACCAAACTTGCTAAAGTCAACTTTTGGCCATGGAATAAGACCCAGCTCACCACCGCCTGTATTGCCTTTGCCTGTATTGCCTTTGCCTGTATTGCCTTTGCCTGCATTGCCAGATTCAACTTGCTTCACAAGTTCTTTAACGTAGTTTTGCACGTCTTCTTTAACAACACGATTTTTACGACCCGTGCCTTTAACGTTTGCTAAGTTAATACCAAACTCACGCGCTAAACGACGAACAACTGGCGATGCATGTGCATACGCGTTGTTATCGGCAAACTCTTCTTTGCTAGCTTGTGCTGAAGCTGGCTTAGCCGCAGGGGCTGCCTCTGCTTTTGCTGCTGGCGCAGGTGCCGACTCTGTTTTCGCTTTAGGCGCTGATGCTTTTGCACTGCCCGCAACTTCAAATACAAAGATAAGAGAACCTGTTGAAACTTTATCGCCTGCAGCAACTTTGATTTCTTTAACCGTACCAGCAAAGGGGGCTGGTACTTCCATTGAAGCCTTATCACCTTCAACGTTTAAGATTGATTGATCTTCTGACACGCTATCGCCAACAGCAACCATAACTTCGGTTACTTCAACTTCATCACCACCGATATCAGGCACGTTAACTTCTTTTGTGCTTGATGCAGTGTCAGCGGGCGCTTCGTCAGCAGGTGCAGACTCTGCTGTCGGAGCGTCAGAATCACTAGATGCTGTTTCGAAAACAAAGATTAAAGAGCCTGTTTTAACTTTATCGCCTGTCGCGATTTTGATCTCTTTAACGGTACCCGCAAATGGTGCAGGTACTTCCATTGACGCTTTGTCACCTTCAACGCTTA
Organism: Pseudoalteromonas sp. MBR-15; assembly: GCF_053628915.1. NCBI lineage: Bacteria > Pseudomonadati > Pseudomonadota > Gammaproteobacteria > Alteromonadales > Pseudoalteromonadaceae > Pseudoalteromonas > Pseudoalteromonas sp. MBR-15. The sequence continues at coordinate 30,239 of NZ_JBRJHH010000006.1, read as the reverse complement.
ATAAAGATTGCTCTTCTTCAACCGTATCACCAACAGCAACCATGATGTCAGTCACTTCAACTTCGTCGTCACCGATATCTGGTACCGTTACGTCTTGCGTCGCTGAACCTGAAGATTGCTTAGCAGGCTCTGGCTTTGATTCTTCTTTTGCTTCAGAAGATGCAGAAGCTTGCTCTTCACCTTCGAAGATCATAATAAGTGAACCCGTCGTAACAGTGTCACCTTCGGCTACTTTAATTTCTTTAACCGTTCCTGCTTGTGCAGCAGGAACTTCCATTGATGCTTTATCGCCTTCAACCGTTAATAACGACTGATCAACCTCAACCTTATCACCAACGCTAACAAGGATTTCGGTTACTTCAACGTCATCGCCACCGATATCTGGTACTTTAATTTCAATACTCATTGGAACCTCTTATGCGTATAGCGGGTTAACTTTATTAGTGTCGATGTCGAACTTCTTGATTGCTTCTGCAACCACAGACTTCTCAACTTCACCACGTTTAGCAAGTTCAGATAATGTTGCAACAACAACATAGCCTGCATTAACTTCAAAGTGACGACGTAAATTTTCACGACTATCAGAACGACCAAAACCGTCTGTACCAAGTACTTTGTAGTTACTGCTTGGTACGAATGAACGAACTTGCTCTGCGTAGTTCTTCATGTAATCCGTTGCAGCAACTGTTACAGCGTCTGACAATGCTTCAGTGATGTAAGCAGTCTTTTGCTCTGCATCTGGGTTAAGCATATTGAAACGCTCAACATCTTGACCATCACGTGTTAATTCATTGAATGAAGTCACTGAGAATACATCTGAACCAATACCGTACTCTTCACTTAAGATTTGGGCAGCTTTACGTACTTCAATCATGATAGTACCCGAGCTTAGCAACTGTACTTTCGCTTTATCGCCAGCCACGGTTTCAAGCTTATAGATACCTTTACGAATACCTTCTTCAGCGCCTTCTGGCATTGCTGGTTGATGGTAGTTTTCGTTCATCAGTGTTAGGTAATAGAACACGTTCTCTTGATCTTCACCGTACATACGACGAATACCGTCTTGCATAATAACTGCAACTTCGTAAGCGTAAGTTGGGTCATAAGAAATACAGTTAGGCACTGTGTTAGCAAGAATATGGCTGTGACCATCTTCGTGCTGCAAACCTTCACCATTTAACGTTGTACGACCTGCAGTGGCACCTAATAAGAAACCACGTGCTTGTTGGTCACCCGCCATCCATGCCATATCACCAACACGTTGGAAACCAAACATAGAATAGTAGATATAGAATGGGATCATAGGTAAATCGTTGGTGCTGTATGATGTTGCAGCAGCAACCCATGACGACATTGCACCTAACTCATTGATACCTTCTTGTAATACTTGACCTGATGTAGCTTCTTTGTAGTAAGAAACGATGTCACGGTCTTGAGGCGTGTAATTTTGGCCATGTGGGTTATAAATACCGATTTGACGGAATAAACCTTCCATACCAAATGTACGTGCTTCGTCAGCAATGATAGGCACAATATTTTTGCCAATACCTTTGTCTTTAAGCAACACATTAAGTGCACGAACAAAGCCCATTGTTGTAGAAATGTCGCGCTTTTGCTCTTCAAGTAATGGTTTAAATGCCTCTACTTCTGGTAAGACTAACTTTTCAGAGAATTTAGCAATACGCTTCGGTGTGTAACCTTGAAGTGCTTCACGGCGAGCGTGTAAGTATTTGTACTCTTCTGAGCCTTCTTCAAGTGTTAAGTATGGAAGATCAGCTAATTGATCATCTGACACAAGATCTTGTAAACCAAGACGCGAACGTAAGTGTGCTACGTGTGTCATGTCCATTTTCTTAACTTGGTGTGCGATGTTTTTACCTTCAGCCGCTTCACCCATGCCGTAACCTTTAACCGTTTTCGCTAAGATAACAGTTGGACGGTCTTTCGTTTCTTCTGCTTTTTTGAATGCTGCGTAAAGCTTTGATGGCTCATGACCACCACGCTTAAGTGCGAAGATTTCTTCGTCTGTCATATCAGCAACAAGTGCTGCTGTTTCGGGATAACGACCAAAGAAGTGCTCACGCACGTAGGCACCGTCTTTTGCTTTATATGTTTGGTAGTCACCGTCAATAGTTTCGTTCATTAACTGTAGTAACTTACCGGTTGTATCTTTAGCAAGTAAGATATCCCAACCGCTGCCCCATACAACTTTAATCACGTTCCAGCCTGCACCTTTAAATAGGCCTTCAAGCTCTTGAATGATTTTACCATTACCCATTACTGGGCCATCTAAACGCTGTAAGTTACAGTTGATTAGGTAACATAGGTTATCTAATTTTTCACGTGCAGCGAATGAGATTGCACCACGTGATTCTGGCTCATCCATCTCACCATCGCCTAAGAAAGCATATACGCGTTGGTTTTTAGTGTCTTTTAAGCCGCGACCATCTAAGTACTTTAAGAAACGCGCTTGGTAAATTGAAGCAATTGGACCCAGACCCATCGATACCGTAGGGAACTGCCAGAATTCAGGCATTAATTTCGGGTGTGGGTACGAAGGAAGACCTTTACCATCAACTTCTTGACGGAAGTTATCAAGCTGCTCAGCTGTTAAACGACCCTCAACGAATGCACGCGCATAGATACCTGGAGAAATATGACCTTGATAATAAACTAAGTCACCGCCGTCTACATCGTTTGGCGCTTTAAAGAAGTGATTAAAACAAACTTCATAAAAAGCCGCTGAAGACTGGTAAGACGCCATATGGCCGCCTAAGTCGAGATCTTTTTTCGACGCGCGTAATACGATCATAATCGCATTCCAACGAATGATTGAACGAATACGACGCTCAACATTCACATCACCTGGGTAGGCTGGTTCTTGATCTACTGGAATGGTATTAACGTAGTTAGTAGTTGTGCCAGTAGGCATATCAACACCGTCTAAACGGGCTTGCTCTAACACTTGCTCAAGTAAGAATTGAGCACGTTCTACACCTTCTTCACGCACAACAGACTCAAGGGCTTGTAACCACTCTTGTGTTTCTAGCGCGTCTACGTCAATTTTATTGACTTCAGACATATGGAGGTTTCCTTATGTTTAAAATACTAATTATTTTAATAAATCTTAAATTAAGTAGTTAACTAAACTTAGCTAATCACTTGCTTAATGTTGTTTGGTGCGTCTTAAACTACGTTCAATCCGCGAATGCTCTTTGCCAGCCTCAAGTAAGGCTTCTTCGATAAAGGCCAAGTGAGCATTACTAGCAAGGCGTGCTTGCTCTGGGTTTCCTTCAATAACCGCATCCATTAACAGTCGTCTATGCTCTGCGAGCTGCTGGCTGATTTGCGGCTTTTTTAACAGTACAGTTAAATTTTGTAATACATTTTGCTCAAGCAATGCTTGCATACCACGCACTAAGTGCAGCAACACGACATTATGAGACGCTTCAGCTACGCTGAAATGAAATGCATTAATTGCTTTTGCTTTTTGCACAATGTCATCATTTACAAGCGCAATATTGTCAAAGCTTTGTTTTACTTTTTTAAAATCATTCGTCGTACCACGCATTGCAGCATAATAAGCTGCGATTCCCTCAAGAGCATGACGAAATTCAAGTAAATCAAATTGTGATTCAGGATGTTTACTTATCAAATCAAAGAGTGGATCAGTAAGCCCCTCTTCAAGCTGATTTTTTACAAACGTGCCACCCCCTTGACGACGCGTGACTAAGCCTTTAGCTTCCAGCTTTTGAATCGCCTCTCGAAGTGATGGACGCGATACTTCAAACTGTTTCGCTAACTCACGTTCAGGAGGTAATTTTTCGCCTGGCGCTAACGACCCCTCAAGAATCATATTCTCAAGTTGTTGTAAAATTACATCAGATAATTTTGCTGCTTTTATCTTTAAAGACATTTATCAACGTCCGCGTTGTTTCGGCCAAGCCCGCTAAACACAGGGTTTTTAGCCATAAGACTCAACCAAAAGGTAAATTGGTCATACCAAATTTGTAGCATACGTTATCAAAAACCGGTATTTCTGTCAATTTCACTGCGCTCAGCGCCAACTGACACGGTACTCCATTTTGCATAAAGATTAAACAGTATGGAAGAAAGTCGCTATTTCGGAAGAAGAAAACAATAAAAAATAAATGGTCAGACCAGATTAACAAGCACGCTCTTAGAAGTCAGCTATTCGATGTTAGCTGATTTGAGTGGCTTTGTAGAAAGGCAAAGTAGAAAGCATTACAGTGCTGAAAAATCAAAACTCAAACGACGTACATTAACAGAATGATTCATGACTGAAATCATTCCTACAAGCTTTACTCTTGCAGCTCGCTGACTTTAAAAGCCGTTCCCGGCTAAAGCCAGCCCTTGCAACTCGCTAACTTTACTACGCCAACCCACCAAATAGAGTGAGTGCGGCAATAATGACTAAAAAGAACAACACATTACGTTTTACGAGTTTCATCATACAGGTTGCCTCATAAGTGCAACCAACATACTGCTGCTCAATTTGCTCTGCAGCCAAAGCTGTTTGAGTAACCACTTTGCGATTGCTTACTGAAAAGTCCAACACGTATTTCAACCAGCAACTGGTTCCTTTATTAAAGTTGCCAATAACAAGATAACCAAAACTTGCAATGCGCGCAGGTAACCAATCTAACCAAAATAATAAGGTATGAATTAGTTTAAAGCGTTTTGCATACACCATATTATGGTTTTCTCTTACCTTGTCAGCGTAAGTACGCACTAAGGCATAGAGTATTGCCCCAGGTACACCCAATATCACAAACCAAAAAATAACAGCACAATAAAAGCGGAAATTAAGCCACGCGAGTGTTTGCCCGAATGTTTCCCCTTGGGGCTCAGCTTCTGTTTTCTTTTGGCCCATTTGTAATGCAAATAATGTCGCAGCTTCTTGATCGTTTCGCGTTAGAGCATTGAGATAAGACTTATACAGTGCTCGTTGCTTAGCACAGCCAAAACACGTTAATAACACCACGGTGTTAACCGCTAATTGCCATACTATAAAATCTGATAACTTATAAACTAAGGCAATAGCAATCACTGGTAACATTAACCAGATCAGAAAACCAACGGGCGAATTAAATAAGCCTTTTTCTGATAAGTGTTTTTTAGAGTGCTTTAGGTAGTGATCGGCATAAAAACCAATTTGCCAGTAATCAGCCCGCGCCCCAAGACGCTCAATGACTAGCGCAACTATAATTGAAATCAAGATCATGCTTGTTACCTATATCCTTTAAATTAAAACACTAAATCAAAAAAGTATGGCCAATCAAAACTCTCGCCCGGATCCGTTTTTCTACCGGGTGCAATATCGCAGTGGCCGACAATACGAGAGCGGGTTATTTTTGGGTATTTATCCATAAGTGCCTTTGTCACTAAGTGTAATGCATTATATTGTGCTTGGGTATACGGCTCAGTATCAGTACCTTCAAGCTCAATACCTACACTAAAGTCATTACATTGCTGACGGCCATTAAACTCAGACACACCTGCATGCCAAGCACGCTTTTCAAATGGCACATATTGAATCACTTCACCCGTACGACGAATAAAACAATGCGCAGATACTCTAAGCCCCTTTAAGTCTACAAAACTATCGTGTGCCTCACAGTCTATGCAACCCATGAATAAATCATCCACATATCGCGTGCCAAACTGCCCTGCGGGTAGCGAAATATTGTGAATCACAAGTAATGACACTTCATTATCAGGACGCGCATCATAATGCCTGCATGGCCGCTGTAACACACTGTTTAACTGGCCTAATTCGTTTATATGCATATTAAAAACTAACAATGACAATAAAGTTAAACAGTGTAAATGGTTCGCTACTCAGGGTCTAGCTGCATTCATTTGTGTAGCCACCCACAAGGACTTTTAATCCACGTTAGCGATAAATCTTTAACTTCTAATACAAGGTCAAACATAGTAAAATTTAGCCAATTTATTAATAAACAATGAGCTTTCGACATGTCAGTCCCTCACTCTTTAATTAGCCAACTGGTTAAACTCGCCCTTGATGAAGATTTGGATTACCAAAATGCAAACGACGGTGATATCACGGCTCAACTCATCCCTGAAAACGAGCAAGCGAATGCCAAAGTAATTACTCGTGAAGACTGTGTATTTTGTGGCAAAGACATTATTTTAGAAGTGTTCAAGCAAGTAGATGCAACGGTAAAAGTTGATGTATTAGTAAACGATGGTGATAAAGTCGCTGCAAATGCCACCTTATTTACAGCGTCTGGTTCTGCACGTGCCATTTTAACCGCAGAGCGTACAGCGCTTAATTTTGTGCAAACGCTTTCGGGTACAGCAACAACCACAGCCCACTACGTTAAAGAACTTGCAGGAACAACCACGCAGTTACTTGATACTCGTAAAACGATTCCGGGCTTACGTGCGTTGCAGAAGTACGCAGTCAAATGCGGCGGCGGCGCGAATCATCGTATTGGTTTATTCGATGCATTCTTAATTAAAGAAAACCACATTGCAGCATGTGGTGGCATTGATAAAGCCGTGGCACAAGCAAAAGTTAATCATCCATCAAAACCTGTAGAAGTCGAAGTTGAATCTTTAAATGAGCTTGAGCAAGCCATTCATGCGGGTGCTGATATCATCATGCTTGATAACTTTACTGTGGAACAAATACAGCAAGCCGTCATCCTTACTGATAAGCGAGCAAAATTAGAAGTGTCTGGCAATATGACCCTTGAAACACTAAAAGCTTATTCGCAAGCAGGTGTTGATTTTATCTCAAGCGGCGCACTTACAAAAAATTTACAATCAATCGACCTATCGATGCGCTTTAACGCGTAACCCCACCCCATTTTTGCGTATTTAATGTTTACCTAATTCGTTGACAACGAAATAAAAAAAGCATTAAATACGTAAAAAGCCTGAATCGGTAACAAAAAATCAATAACTTTTCAGTTCTTTTAGTTCTTTAGTATCATTGTGTCCTAATGACTTACGTAAGTTTACAATTAATTCAATAAGTTCCAGCAAGGATGCATGTGTATAAATAGTTCAATTATGGATTTTTAAGCTTGATCTGTCTCAAACTAAAGTAGGAAACTTCTGAAAAACCAGTTATCTAGCCGGAAAATTGCTTTCAAATACATTAATTGATGCTAAAGTAAATTAACAAACACTTAATGAACAAAAGTTTAAAATCAACTTGTTAACAATCACGATTTTTAACAGAGGTTTTAAGTAAAACTGTAAGAATAGTCCTGTATGTTTAGCATCGATTTTACAATGCTGATCTAACAGCTAAACTTACAAAACATCATATCCTTTAGGAGAGGAACAAAATGACACAACAAAAGCAACAGGGTTTCACCCTAATTGAATTAATGATTGTTATCGCAATCATCGGTATTCTTGCAGCAATCGCTCTACCGCAGTATCAGACTTACACCAAAAAAGCACGCTTTTCTGAAGTTGTTTTAGCAGCATCTTCGGCGAAAGGCTTAGTAGATGTATGTTTTCAAACACGTGGGGCTGGTACTTTAACTAACTGTGATGAAGCTTCAGAGATTGGTCTAAATGCAGCTGGTGCAGCCGCAGGTGAGCACGTTGCTAGCGTAGCAATCGCACCCACAACTGCAGCTATTACCGCTACAGGAGCTGCAACAGTAGATAGTGTAGATTATGTTCTGACACCAACTCCAGCAACTGATGCTGGTGGTAACTCTTTAGGTACACTAACTTGGGCACAAACTGGCTCATGTATTGCAGCTGGTATCTGTTAATAATTTAAGCCAAGTTTTGTGATTAGACATAACGGCTTTACGCTAATTGAGCTAATGATAACAATTGCCATAATTGGTCTATTATTATCATTAGCCCTTCCTGCATATAATAATCAATTTAAACGCTCTAAGTTTACTGAAGTTGTACTAGCTACCAATGCGGTTCAAAGAGCCATTGAACTTTGCTACCATAGAAATTCTGATCTTTCTAAATGTGATAGTTTCACAAAGCTGGGCAGAAAAAAATCTGATTTTACAGCACCAAAATACATTTCAAATATAGTGATAACTAACGCCGCCGGTTTAATCATTACATCAACAGCAACAGATGCCGCATCTCTATCTTACGCGGACACATATATCATGGAAGGCAGTTTAAATAACGGCCAACTTATATGGCATCGTTCTTCAAGCAGCACCTGTATTAGCAATGGTACTTGTTAGAAAAAAACTAATCCTTCATCTGTACTTTTTAGCTTAACTAATCCCGATTTAGTAATTACCTTGCATGGTGAGAAACTGCATTCACTCGATACCGGAACACTCAAAAAATATTCATACATTTCTATTGGTGGTATAGCATTTTTTATCATCATTTCATAAAAAGCCCTCCCATTGCTTTGAATTGTTGGCTCATTAAAGTGATACATAGCTTCTTCATGAACAGGACGTCTATCTTCACCTTTTAAGACAGTGAAGTAAGAGCCTTCCCACTTAACTATATAGGCTAATCGTTGCCCATCTATCTGTGTAATACCATATACTAAGGATATGACTTGTAAAATAACTATAAAACTAAAGTTAATAGCATTCTCGAGCTTAGTTTTGAATGGTGATAATAACCAAAAGTTAAATAATGGGCCTATGATGAGGTCTATAGAAAAGATAATTACTGCTAGTCCAACCAAATCTGTTAGCATATATCTTCCATTATCAAACCAGCTAAAGAAAAGCCAAGTAGCAACTAGAAATAAGAGCAGCCCACCCACTAGAAAATGAATAAAACTCCAAACAAACTTTGTTTTATAAACCGTTAACGTATTTTGCACAATTGAGACCCGAATCCTCTGAATCTTCGTATTTAAGCAAGATAACATCACCTTATCAATTGTTTCAGCCTCAAAAGGCCGCTACTATTAAGTAAGATATTAAACATCAATCAGTAACATATGGATTTACAATGAGTAAAGTTCAAGAAAAGCAATCTTTAGATACTTTTGAATGGGTTGGTGTAAGTGCTCGAGGCAAGAAATTAGAAGGAGAGCTTTCAGGGCAAAGCATTGCCTTAGTCAAAGCTCAATTGCGTAAGCAAGGCATCACCCCTTCAAAAGTAAAACGTAAGGCAAAACCTTTATTTGGAACTCGGGTTCAAAAAATTACCCCTAAAGACATTGCTTTAATTACACGCCAAATAGCGACCATGCTAATGGCAGGTGTACCGCTTATTCAATCTATTGAAATGATAGGTTCAGGTGCTAAGAATAAAAGTGTTGCTAGGCTGATGGAAGAAATTGGTGACGAAGTGAAAGCGGGTGTGCCACTCTCGCAAGCTTTACGCAAACACCCCCGCTATTTTGATGATTTATATTGCGACCTTGTTGCGTCTGGTGAGCAATCGGGTGCCCTTGATAAAATTTTCGACCGTGTCGCACTTTATAAAGAAAAAGCCGAAGCATTAAAGTCTAAAATCAAAAAAGCAATGTTCTACCCGATTGCGGTATTAGTTGTGGCCTTAATCGTTACCTCAATCTTACTTATTTTTGTGGTGCCTCAATTCCAAGATATTTTTAACGGCTTTGGTGCTGAACTTCCTGCCTTTACTTTAATGGTGATAGGTATATCTGAATTTATGCAAGAGTATTGGTGGATGATGCTGATTGCTGTTATTGCTTTTGGTTATGCCTATAAAGAAGCCCTGCTTAAAAGCAAAAAACTCAGAGATGCCAACGACAGAGCTATATTAAAGTTACCTGTTATTGGCATGATTTTAAATAAAGCAGCAGTAGCTCGCTATGCACGCACTCTTTCAACAACCTTTGCTGCAGGTGTACCCTTGGTTGATGCGCTCGACTCCGCCGCGGGAGCCTCAGGTAATGCAGTGTACCGTTACGCTATTTTAGAGATAAAAGCAGAAGTTAGCTCAGGTAATTTGATGAACTGGGCGATGCGGAACTCTAAAATATTTCCTGATATGGTGATCCAAATGGTTGCAATTGGTGAAGAGTCAGGCTCATTAGATGGCATGCTTGCTAAAGTAGCCACTATTTATGAGCAAGAGGTTGATGATGCGGTCGATGGCCTTTCAAGCTTATTGGAGCCGCTGATCATGGCTGTACTTGGTGTGCTGGTCGGTGGTTTAATTATTGCCATGTATTTACCTATTTTCCAGTTAGGTTCCGTCATTTAATCGATAAATAAAAATTGAGTTGATATATTGATGCTGTCTAGGCTTTCACTAATCACAGCTTAGGTAGTCGATTACAATTTTGAATGGCTGTTGATTAAAATAATAAAAAAGACATTAAGTAATTCGTTCAGGCTCGCAAACCTAAACTTGTTTCTCAAAGCCAAAAATTAGGTAGTTTAATGCAAAATTTTTTCCTTGATATAGCCACCGTGATGCAATCTCAACAGTGGTTTTATTTGTTAACTGTAGGACTTGTGAGTCTGTGTATTGGTAGCTTTTTAAATGTCGTTATTTACAGGTTACCACTGATGATGAAACGAGAATGGCAATCAGAGTGCCGTCTGTTATTGGCCGATGAGCTAACAATTAACCATACTGAAGAGCCTACTCCCTTTAATTTAGTCACACCCAATTCAACCTGCCCACAGTGTAAGGCACCGATTAAAATTTGGCAGAACATTCCTGTTATCAGCTGGTTAATACTAAAAGGCCGCTGTGCAAGTTGTAAGGCACCAATCTCTGTTCGCTACCCCATTGTTGAAATGCTAACAGCCAGCTTAAGCCTCGCGGTTGCAATTATATTTGGCGCATCTGAACTTGCCCTACTTTATATTGTAATCACATGGGTGCTCATTGCGCTTACGTTCATTGATATTGATCATATGCTTTTGCCAGACCAACTTACCTTACCGCTTGTTTGGCTTGCATTGATTGCAGCCGTGATGAACATCACAATCGCCCCTTCTGATGCGATTATTGGCGCTGCAATTGGCTATTTAAGTTTATGGAGTGTGTATTGGCTCTTTAAACTTGCTACTGGAAAAGAAGGCATGGGGTATGGCGATTTTAAATTACTCGCGGTATTTGGAGCGTTACTCGGTTGGCAGGCTATTTTAACTATCGTGTTGCTTTCGAGTGTCGTTGGCGCTCTTATTGGTATGCTGCAAATTATTATTCAAGGCAAAGATAAAACCACGCCTATTCCCTTTGGCCCCTACCTTGCGATAGCCGGTTGGGTAACCTTATTGTGGGGTGAGCAAATTCAAACTATCTATTTTAGCTATTTAGGTCATTAAATATGGCAAACTGGATTTTAGGCCTAACGGGTGGCATTGGCTCTGGCAAAAGTGCTGTTAGTGCGATGTTTGAAAAGTTAGGGATCACGGTTGTTGATGCCGACATCGTCGCAAGAGAAGTCGTCGAGCCAGGCAGTGTCGGTCTCAAAAAAATTGTTGAGCATTTTGGCAAAACTATTCTCACCAGCGAGGGAGTGCTTGACCGCGCGAAGCTTAGGGGCATTATTTTTGATAATGAAACAGAAAAAGCATGGCTCAATGCTTTACTACACCCGTTAATAAGGGAATCCATGCTTAAGCAACTGCAACAAGCCACCAGCGACTATGTAATTTTAGTTGCGCCCTTATTATTTGAAAACGGTTTAGAAAAATTGTGCAACCATACGTTGCTCATCGATGTCCCCGTCACAACTCAAATTACTAGAACCAGCGCACGCGACAATGTCTCTGAGGCTCAAGCGAAAAAAATTATTGCATCACAAATGTCTCGTGCCGATAAACAGCTAAAAGCCGATGATATTTTAGACAATGATCGCGCTCTATCTGAAGTTGCGATTGATGTGAAAAAGCTGCATCAAAAATATTTAACTCATGCTTAAACTCTATGCTAAAAAACACATATCCATCTAATACAAAAACATTAATACAGATTATAAATACCTGAGTTAAAGGGTGAATTTATTTTGCAATTTTGCCTAAATCGACAAGACTGATGTTATACCCTGCTTTTTTCTGATAGATTTGGCATAGAAAGGATCAAATTAAGGTGCGCAATGAATATTAACTCACCGTTACTGAGAAAATTTATCACATTAGGTCGCATTGATGCAGAGACCGTCAAATTAAAGCAACGAGAATATAACTCCACAGCTGAGCTCATTTCTAAGAGCTGCGGTATAGACGCGCATGAATTAGCAGAGCAATGCACTGACTTGTTCCGTGTTCCCTATTTTGATATCAAAGACTTCGATGTATCACTTATTTCTGATGAGTTAGTAAAAGAAAAGCTCATTCGCGAGCATCATATCCTCCCGCTGATAAAGAAAGGCCGTAAGCTATATATAGCGGCATCGGACCCTACTGATTACGGTGCGTTTGAAAACTTTGAATTTAGTACAGGTCTGTCTTGTGAAGTTGTAGTGGTTGATTACAACCAGCTAGAAAATAAAATAGAGCAGCTGCTCGATGCGGCCGGTAGCTTACATTTAACGGATGACGAATTTAAAGAGCTTGGCGATCTCGACACAGATAAACCACGCGATATGCCAAGTAATGATGAAGACAAAGACGATGCGCCTATTATTGTCTACATCAATAAGATTTTGATGGATGCAATAAAAAAAGGGGCATCAGATTTACACTTCGAGCCATACGAGCATCGTTATCGAGTGCGCTTTCGGATTGATGGCATTTTACACGAAATGGCAAGCCCACCGAATAGCCTAGCAAGTCGATTATCTGCGCGCATAAAAGTTATGTCACGCTTAGATATCGCCGAAAAACGTAAACCACAAGATGGCCGCATTAAATTAAAAATTACTGAACGTAAAAGTATCGACTTTCGTGTCAGTACCCTGCCAACGCTGTGGGGCGAAAAAATTGTTATGCGTATTCTTGATTCATCAAGTGCTATGCTTGGCATCGATGTATTGGGTTATGAGCCTGAACAGAAAAAACTCTACATGGATGCGCTCGAACAGCCGCAAGGGATGATACTAGTGACAGGTCCTACAGGCTCTGGTAAAACAGTATCTCTTTACACCGGCTTGAATATTTTGAACCAACCTGAGCGCAATATTAGTACTGCGGAAGATCCGGTTGAGATCAACCTTGAAGGCATTAATCAAGTACAAATTAACACAAAAGCAGATATGACGTTCGCCAACGCGTTAAAAGCGTTCTTACGTCAAGATCCCGATGTCGTCATGGTCGGTGAGATACGAGATCTAGAAACAGCTGAAATTTCCATTAAAGCAGCGCAAACAGGCCACCTAGTCTTATCGACACTGCACACAAATTCAGCGCCAGAAACACTGACTCGATTGTTAAACATGGGCGTTCCGGCATACAACGTTGCAAGTTCAATAAGTCTTATCATTGCACAGCGACTGGCTAGACGTTTATGTCCGAAATGTAAAACCCCAGAAAAACTGCCCGATGAAGAACTTATTCGCCAAGGCTTTGACCCCGCAACATTGAGTAAACTCACGCTGTTTTCTCCAAAAGGCTGTGATAGCTGTACCGATGGCTATAAGGGACGAGTAGGTATTTACGAAGTCATGCAAATTACCCCTGAAATTGCGCAAATTATTATGCGTGGAGGTAATTCACTCGAAATTGCTGAGGTTTCTTTAAAATCAGGATTTAATAACTTACGTCTATCGGGATTAAAAAAAGCGGCGGATGGTGTCACCTCGCTAGCTGAAATAAATCGGGTCACGAGTTTTTAACTCGCGACTCGATTCTTAGGCTGAGCTTTAGTAAGATCAGCTAAAATTGCTTAATAGAGATCACACCATGCCAACCGTTGTAAACTGCCCGACCTGCAAAGAAAAAGTAGAATGGTCAGAACAAAGCCCCTATCGCCCTTTTTGTTCAAAACGCTGTCAGCTGATCGATCTAGGTGAGTGGTCATTTGAAAATAACAAGATTTCTTCACCCATCACCAGTGCAAACGAACTTAACCAAGATATGATTGAAGATATCGAGGCTATGCTCGCTAAGAATGATGATTCATTTTTCAAAGAATAAGTATTAAGAAACGCGGCTTCATTAGCCGCGTTTTCTAGTTTAACGAATGCGCCGGAACATATTAGCTATTTGTTCTTTCAGCCTTATTACGCTCACCATCAACTCTGTGTAGCCCCTTTTTGTGACCTTTTTTACGCAGCTGTTTTTTAATTTCTTGATAGCTTTCACGCTGCTCTGCGTTAAGAACTTGCCAGATTGCATGCTCTGATTTCATTTTAATTAACGCAAATTGCTCACCTTTTTCTTGGCGGGCTTTAATTAGTTCGCGTGCTGCATTTTCATCAAATGCGTGGGTCGCTAATAGTGCATCCATTTTCTCTTTGTAGGCTATTCTATTGTCTTTCATGCTGGCTTTATCACCACGAAGAGCCTTCATTTGTGTTGTTTGCTCAGCAAAAATCGCTTTAAGTTGGGCTTGCTGTGCTTCTGTTAATTGTAATTTATTAATTCCACGCTCAGACAATAAAAAACCGGCTTGCGGATTCATGCCTCGGTGCATATCCCCTTTTGCCATTACTGATGTTGCGCCAACACTTGCTGCAGCTAAACCACAAACAAGTACGAATTTAGAAAGCTTATTTGAAATAGTCATAGTCATAGTCATTACCTTTTGTTGGGTTGTGTTCTGTCGTTATTTTTAACTGATGGATTCACTATACTCACTTCAATGCAAAGGAACGCAAACCAGTGTAAAGGTTGTGTAAAGATTCACTTTTACACAATTTACTGAGTAGAATAGCCTTAAAGAAACAGTGCAATAGGTGCCACAATGAAATTACTTATGATCGACGATGATACAGGGCTGTGCGAGCTGTTAAGCGAGTATTTAACAGCACAAGGCTTTACAGTTGATTGTTATCATGATGGCGCACAAGGCCTAAATCAGGCCTTAAAATACAACTACGAATTAATTTTGCTTGATGTCATGCTACCGTCGATGGATGGCTTTGAAGTACTCAAGCAACTTCGACAACATAAACTCACGCCTGTCATTATGCTCACAGCCAAAGGGGAAGACTTTGACCGTATTTTTGGTTTAGAGCTTGGTGCAGATGACTACATACCAAAGCCATTTAATCACAGAGAACTACTGGCGCGAGTTAAAGCAATAACCCGTCGTATCGAACATATTAATAGTCTATCGAGCCAGCAAACAAATTCACTCAGTGTCAATAGTATTCACATTAACTTTGCGACTCGTGAAGCGTCTGTCAGTGGCAATGTATTAAGTTTAACGGGAACTGAGTATGAAATATTGGCCATGCTAGTCCGCCATGCCGGTGAAGTGATCAGTAAAGAGCAAATTAGTGAGCAAGTTCTTGGCAGACGACTAGCCCCTTTCGACCGCTCCATTGACATGCATGTGAGTAATATTCGAAAGAAAATTGCTGAGTTTATAAATAGCGAGCGTATCAAAACCATGCGTGGTAGCGGTTACGTACTTATTCAAGGTGAATAATATGACCTTTCCGAGTTGGATAAAAAAGCCACATCATTATTTGTTCTTAAAAATCTTTGCATGGTTTTGGGTTACAGTCATAGCAACCATTACTCTGCTAGTCTTTTTAAGCCAATTAACCAGCAATGTAGGGAATGATGAGTTACGCGGCCCCATGCTTAAAAACCTAGAATACACCGCGAAAAGTATAGAACGTATTGTGGCAAAGCATGGTAAACCGACTCAAGAAATTGTATCGCACCCTCGCTTATCTAAACATAAGTTACTGTATTTAAATGGCGAAGTTCATGGCGTCGAAATGCTCAGTGAACCCGTCTCGAAAGAGATTGATTTGAGCTTGTTAAATTTTACAAAGCATATGCGCCCACAAGTTATTTTTACTGATGAATACCAAGCGTATGGTCCTGTAGAAATTAACGTACCCGAAGGTAAGTTTTACTTATATGAAATTGACGAAAAACGTAAAAAGCCTTTTTTTGTCGGGTTGTGGTTAATGCCTACTTGGCTCAAGTTATTGATTGCCGTAATAGCCTCGCTTATGCTGAGCTTTTTCTTTAGCCGAAACTTAATTGCCCCTATCAATAGTTTAAAAGAAACTGCAAAAAAACTTTCCCACGGTGACTTAACCGCACGAGCAGTTTTCTCAACGGCTCGCGAAGATGAACTGGGGGTGTTAGGACGTGACTTTAATACAATGGCGAGCCAGCTTGAGCAGCTTATAACAGCACAAAAACGCTTACTTGCAGATATTTCTCATGAACTACGCTCACCACTTACACGCTTAAAAATGGCAACAGGCCTTGCACAAATGCAAGCTGATGATAGTCAGCAGACATACCTCGAACGAATAGAAAAAGAAGCAAACCAGCTTGATAAAATGATTGCCGATGTATTGCAACTATCAAGGCTTGAAGCCCGAAGCCAAGCTTTATCCTTAAGCAAGCAATCGGTTCAAGTTATTGTTGATCATGTATTAAATGATGCTCGCTTTGAGGCCAAACAATGTCACAAAGAGCTGACGATTAATGGCCAATTACACACAGATATACCATGCGACGAGAGTTTAATCGCCAGTGCACTCGAAAATGTACTACGCAACGCGATTAAATATGCACATCATCATATCTCTTTAAGCTTAGCTGAGTCTGATGCGCTCTATATCACCATTTGTGATGATGGAAATGGGGTTAAAGAAGCCTACTTAGCTAGACTGTGTGAGCCATTTTTCCGTCAAGAGCATGCTCGTGATAGAAATTCGGGTGGCACGGGCTTAGGACTGGCTATTGCAAAGAATGCGATCTCAGCACATGATGGTACACTAACACTCGAAAACCAAGAACATGGCGGACTCTGCGTTAAAATCCGCTTACCAATAAAGAGTGAGTAAATGTTTTACAGCGATGAAGCACACCTTACTATAAATGCTAAACAGATAAATGCATTTTTTAATCAGCAATTAAAACAAGATTTCTTAAGCACTGAACATGGTACCTTGTATTATGGCTTTGCCATTCCAGAGCAAGCTAAAAAAGCCATTGTTATTAGTAGTGGCAGAATTGAGTCGTTATTCAAATACAAAGAGTTACTGTGGGAGTTTTACCAAAATGGTTATGCTGTTTTTATTGTTGATCACCAAGGTCAAGGCCGTTCATATCGCCATTTAAAAAACGCTCATAAAGGCCATGTCACACGTTTCACTGATTATGCAGATGACTTTGCCGTTTTTAACGAGCAGGTAGTCAATGCTCATTGGCAGGGTCAACGAGTATTACTCGGACACTCAATGGGCAGTGCAATTGCCTATGATTACTTGTCTCGCTACACACATTCTTTTTCGGGCGCGTTTTTATCTGCCCCCATGTTTGATATTTATACCAAAGGCACACCAAAACCAATTGCAAAACTAGCCGCGAAAATAGCCTCACAATTAGGCTTAAGTCATCGTTATGCATTTGGTCAAACAGACTACTTGCCCGTTGATTTTTCGGTTAATGAATTAACCAGCAGTGAGATAAGGTACCAGCAATTTAGAGCGCTTTATCTTGCAGAGCCCGACTTACAACTTGGTGGTGTGACGTATGGCTGGCTCAATGCATCGTTTGAATTTATCGCCTCATTGGTCGATAGAAAAGTAGATATTCCACTTTTTATCGCCAGTGCCGGGCGCGATACCGTTGTCGATAATGCGGCGCAACATGCGCTTGCGCATAAACAAACACAGGCTAAATTAAAAAGTTACCCTGATGCTCGCCACGAATTATTTTTCGAGCGAGATGAAATCAGGCAGGCAGTATTGAGTGACTTATATCAGTTTTTTGAGGCACTCTGACGAGACTTTTTAACCACCGAAAGTGGATCTAAGTGCACCAGTATATCCAGTTCGCAGGCAAAGTGAGTTTGTATCATTGTTTCAACTTCATCGGCCACCTGATGGGCACGAATTAACGAGAGACTGTCTTCAAGTTCCAAGTGCATTTGAATAAACTTAATTTTACCACCTTGTCGCGTGCGGATATCGTGGGCCCCAAAGACATCTTGGTGACTATTAACGATGGTTAAAATTTCTGTTTTTTCATCCTCTGGCAGCTCTTTGTCCATAAGATGGTCGGCACTATCACGGGCAATATCCCAACTGTTATATAGTAAGTAAACAGCCACCCCAATAGCAAAAATAGGATCCGCATACGTCATGCCGTACTTTGCCAATAGGATGGCAAGCAAAACAGCTAAATTTAAAATAAGGTCGCCTTTGTAGTGAACTGAATCCGCCTTTATTGCAATTGATTCGGTATGATTAATAACCTTGGTTTGCACAAACACCACCACCAAAGTACAAACAATAGCAAATAAACTCACCCAAATACCTAAGTCTGAATGTTTAAGTATCACAGGGTTAAAAAGACGTTCAACACCATGAAACGCTAAAAAACAACCAGAACCAGCGATAAATGCAGCTTGAGCTAGCCCAGCAAGAGCTTCCGCTTTGCCATGACCAAACCGGTGGTCATCATCAGCAGGGCGTAGCGCATAACCTAACACTAAAAAGCTCATTAAAGATGCGGTAATATCCATTAAAGAATCGGTGAGCGATCCCAACATCGATGCAGAGCCTGAAGCAAGCCATGCCCAACTTTTTGCTGCAATCATTAAACTCACCATAGCAATGGTGACTATGCTGGCGGTTTTTACCCAAAACTCATAACTGCGATGTTGCACAACATTTTACCTTCAGACATTACAAGGTTTTAGTATATCATCATATTAGAGGGTTTTACCCCATGTTACATAGCGCTATTTAGAATAAATAAAGCACAGCTATCGGCGCTAAACAAACTTAAATCCTGCAAGATCCTCACGCTGCAGTTGTGTATAATCTGCCGCAGATCATAATGCTAATAATGAGACAAACATGCTTGATATCGTTTTATACCAACCAGAGATTCCGCCCAATACAGGTAATATCATTCGCTTATGTGCCAATACAGGCTATGCCTTACACCTAATTGAACCATTAGGATTTGAGTGGGATGATAAACGCGTAAAGCGTGCAGGGCTTGATTATCATGAATTTAGCCACGTACAACGTCATGCATCATTCGAAGATTACCTTGCTAAGTGCAAGCCAAAAAAAGTCTATGCCTGTACGACCAAAGGCAGCCAGTTTCATCATCAAGCACAATATCAACCTGGCGATTGTTTAGTATTTGGCCCTGAAACACGCGGCCTACCCGATGAGCTTATTCAGTCATTACCGAAAGAGCAGCGTGTGCGTATTCCGATGCAAAAAGACAGCAGAAGCATGAATTTATCAAATTCTGTCGCCGTTTTTGTCTATGAATCATGGCGTCAGCTTGGTTTTGTAAACGGTCAATAACTCATTGAAAATGCGCATTAAATAAATAATTTATAATTATTTAGCACGACCTTTTTTTTTGAACTAATCTAAATAGATGATTTTTTGTTCTAAATGATGATTATTAATGCGCTTTTTAACCCTTGTATACAGTCTCATTTTACTTTTGCAGCACTCTGTGGGCGCTGCAACAACAGCTGACCTTAATTTAGCGCAACCACACAACTCAACCCCGCTGTTCTTTCTCGTTTTACTTGTCATTATTGCACTGTTCATTGCGGTTATTTATTACCAGAAGAATCAAAAAATGATGTTAATTGATGCTCTTTTATCACAATCGAAAGATGCGATATGGGTTTGCGATGAACAATTTAGAATACTAGACATCAACAGTGCCTTCAGCGAAATAACAGGCTACAAAAGAGGGGATGTTATAGGGAAAAAATTTAAAGCACTCACACAAGATGGCCGCGTTCGACAACTCGAAACATTAATCCAACAAGAGCTCGCACAAGATGGATATTGGTCTGGTGAAATCTGGAACTTGCGCAAGGATGGTCAGCCTTATGCACTTGATTTATCAATCACAAAAGTCTCAACACCACGATTTACTAAACGAGCTGTTAACTATGTAGGGCTTTTTAGTGATGTCACCGCTCGTAAGAATAACGAACGTACCATGCTCACGCTAACAACTCGCGACTCTGTAACTGGGCTCTCAAATAGAGCCATTTTTATTGAATCGCTCGATAAAGCGATTAAAGCCTGTAATGACGAATACCCTAGCCTGCTTATTATGTTTATCGACATCGACAATTTTAAGAAGATAAATGATTCCCTCGGCCATACTTTAGGCGATGTATTATTAAAAGAAGTGGCATGTCGTTTAACTTCATCACTTAATTCTGGCTTTACTATTGCGCGGCTTGGAGCTGATGAATTTGCTATTTTAGTGCCGCCTTATCTCTATGCTGGCAAAACCATTTTCTTTGCTAAAAAGACCGCAGATACAGTGCTACAACAATTTAAGACTCCATTCATGCTCGATGGTATTGAAACCTCACTGTCAGCGTGTTGCGGAATTGCCATCTATCCAGACAATGCTTACAACGGTGAAAACTTAATGCGCAGCGCTAACAGCGCACTTAATCACGCCAAAAAATTGGGCCGAAACACCTATCAATTTTTTGATAAAGAACGCCACACGTTAGACCCCACCGAGCTAACAAAAGAAAGTGCCCTCTTTAAATCAATCACCAACAATGAATTTGTACTGTATTTTCAACCAAAATACGATGTACAACACAATCGCTTACATGGCTTTGAAGCACTCGTTCGCTGGCCACAAGATGATGGCAGTCTAATTTACCCAGATGAATTTATTCCGCTTGCAGAGCAGAATGGTGCAATCATCCCCCTTACCCAATTATTAATGAAGCAATTACTTCAACAACTTGCAAGCTGGCAAAAACAAGATGTGCCTTTTGGCAATGTTGCCATTAATATCTCTGCGTTGCATTTTCAGCAAAATAGCTTAATCGAAATGCTCGTTGATTATTTAACAAAATATAATGTACCTGCTCGTTGTTTAGAGTTAGAAATCACAGAAAGTGCAATGATGAATAACCCCGAATTTGCAGAGCAGCAAATGAAACGCATAAAAGCCTTAGGAGTCAATATTACGCTGGATGACTTTGGTACGGGGCACTCTTCGCTGAGCTACCTTAAGCGTTTTCCTATCGACACATTAAAAATAGACAAATCGTTTGTAAAAGATATTGATAAAAATGAGCAAGATAGAAATATCACCGCCACCATTGTCCGGTTGGCTAAATACCTAGACATTAATGTTGTTGCAGAAGGCGTTGAAACCGAAGAGCAAGCGTATATGCTCCATATTATGGGGTGTCATTATCAACAAGGTTATTATTACTCTAAGCCACTTAAAGCAGAGCAAGTAGCCAATTTTATTGATAAAAATGAAGTAGATAAACAATCTGTAAAATAAAAAGCCTTGTTTTAAACAAGGCTTTCAAAATAGTTTCTCAGCAAACAGTGGCTATTCAGATTTTTGCTCACGACCTAGTAAAGCCATCGCCGCTTCTTTTACATCTTTATTTTCATAAAGTACTTTGTAAATTTGCTCAGTGATGGGCATTTCAATACCGGCTCGTTGTGCCAGTAAATACACTTCTTTGGTATTTCGATAACCTTCAACAACCTGACCAATAGAGTCAATTGCAGCTTCGACTCCTTCACCCTTACCTAATGCTAAACCAAATCGACGGTTGCGTGATTGGTTATCTGTACAGGTTAAGATCAAATCACCTAATCCTGCCATTCCCATAAAGGTGTCAGAACGCGCTCCAAGTGCACAACCTAAACGGCAAAGCTCAGCTAAGCCTCGGGTAATAAGCGCTGTACGAGCATTCGCACCAAAACCAAAGCCATCCGACATCCCCGCGCCGATAGCAATGACATTTTTTACGGCTCCACCAAGTTGTATACCAATAAAATCATTATTGTTATACACCCTAAATGAGCGTCCGCAATGTAATAACTCAGCAAGTTGTTTGGCAAACTCTGTCGATGTGGCAGAGACCGAAATAGCGGTTGGTAAGCCCATTGCCATTTCTTTCGCAAACGTCGGACCAGACAACACAGCAAGAGGAATATCATCCCCAAGCTCTTGCACCGCCACTTCTTGTAATAAACGCCCTGTATTAGGCTCTAAACCTTTCGTTGCCCACGCCACTTCTGCATCATTATTCAGCCAAGGCTTAATTTGTTGAAGCGTTGCTCCAAAAGCATGGCTAGGCACGACAACCAGCACTATTTGGCTTGCTTTTACAGCGGTTTCTAAATCGGCTTCTAATTGAAGCGTTTCAGGAAAGCTGACATCTGGAAGATAACGTTGGTTCTTTCGCTCAGCTGCAAGCGTGGCAACGTCATCGCTATTTCGTCCCCACAAAGTAACGGGGTGACCATTTCTGGCGAAACAAATAGCAAGGGCGGTGCCATAAGACCCCGCCCCTAAAACTGTAACAGCTGACTGTGCTGTAGTCATAACTTATGCGTCTGCAGTAACCTGTTGATCTTGCGCTGCACGCTGTTGCATGTATTGAGCAAACAGTGCATCAAAATTCACAGGTGCTAAATTTAACTGTGGGAAAGTACCACGGTTAACAAGGTTAGACACCGCTTCACGCGCATATGGGAAAAGTACATTCGGGCAGAAAGCACCTAGCATATGAGCTAATTGAATTTCTTCTACTTCCGCAATCGTGAAAATACCAGCTTGCTGAATTTCACAAAGGAATGCCGTTTCTTCACCAATTGTTGCTGTCACTGTCAGCGCAAGAATAACTTCAAAAACACCTTCTTCTAACTTGTTAGAGCGTGTGTCTAAATCAAGTTTAACTTCTGGAGTCCACTCTTTTTGAAAGATAGCTGGTGAGTTTGGCGTTTCAAATGAAACATCTTTCGTGTAGATGCGTTGAATAGTGAATTGAGCGCCTGCTTGTTGTTCTGCTGCTGCGTTTTGGTTTTCTTCGTTCATTGTAATTCCTAACTTGTATTCGTTTTTATAATTAAATTTATTAAGCGTTAAGCTTTGCGTCTAAAAGGCCTTGCGCTTCAATTGCCATCATGTCGTCACAACCGCCGATATGCTCATCATTAATAAAGATTTGTGGCACGGTATATCCACCGTTAGCTTTATCGATCATTTCTTCACGACGCTCAGGCTGCACACCAATATCAATGTTTGTGTAACTTACACCTTTACTATCTAATAACGCCATAGCGCGTTGACAATATGGACAGTATGCTTTTGTGTAAAGAACAACATTCGTCATAATAATTCCTCTATCGGGCTGTTACGTGTTGTTAGCGGCCAGTCGTTGTTGGCAAACTTGCAGATTGCCAAGCTCCCATACCACCAGATAATACATAAACACGTTCAAAACCTGCTTTATGCATAGCCGTTGCGATACCTGAGGCGGTCATGCCCGTGGTACATACTAGTATAATGGGTTTACTCTTAAACTTTTCAAGGCTTGAGAAATCAGATTGTTTGGCTTTTTCTGGATTTAAGTGCGTTGCACCTGCAATACGACCTGAGTTGAATTCTTTTTGCGCTCGAATATCAACAACCTGACCATCTTCGCGGTTAATTAACAACGTAACTTGCTGCGGGTTAATTTGGCGAATCGCTGAAAATTTACTTTTAAACCAACTGCTGATCAGCATCGCTACCAATGCCAGCCAGATGATACTTAAAACCGGATGATTTGAGATAAATTCAATATATTGATCCATGCGTTTTCCACTAAGAAATTGGGTACCACAGCGCATAGCCATGGGATTATTAAAATATGCCACGCAAGTATACGTGCTTGAACCGAAAATGCTAGGGCGTGAAATATTTTAATATGACATATTGATAGCTGATCAAAACCTTAAAACACGGTATGCTAGTAATATATAAGTGCCAATCTTCAGGAGCTATAATGACAGAGCATAAAAAACCATTGGTATTAATGATCTTAGACGGTTGGGGATACCGTGAAGACACAGAAAGTAACGCAATACTCGCTGCTAATACACCCGTACTCGATAACCTGTGGGCAACACGTCCGCATACCTTAATTTCAGGTTCGGGACTTGATGTAGGTCTACCTGCAGGACAAATGGGTAACTCTGAAGTAGGTCACGTAAACTTAGGCGCAGGTCGCATTGTTTATCAAGATTTCACTCGCATCACAAAAGCAATCGAAGATGGAGAGTTCGCGAGTAACCCTGCATTAGTTGATAACATAGACAAAGCCGTTAAGGCAGAAAAAGCAGTGCATATTATGGGTTTATTAAGCCCAGGTGGTGTACACAGTCACGAAGACCACATTGTAGCGACCATTGAATTGGCTGCAGAGCGTGGCGCAAAAAACGTCTACTTTCATGGTTTCTTAGACGGTCGTGACACCCCACCTCGCAGCGCTAAAGCGTCTATTGAGCGCATCGAAGCTTTATTTGAAAAATTAGGTTGTGGCCGCTTAGCCAGCCTTATTGGCCGTTACTATGCAATGGACCGCGATAATCGCTGGAACCGTGTTGAGCTTGCCTACGATGTAATGGTAAGTGGTATCGCGCAGCACACCTACACAGACGGCGTAACCGCACTTGAAGCAGCGTACGAACGTGATGAAAATGATGAATTTGTAGCGGCAACAACCCTCGTACCTGAGGGACAAACGGCGGCTGAAATTAATGATGGCGATACCGTTATTTTCGCCAACTTCAGGGCCGATAGAGCACGCGAAATGACGCGCGCATTTGTTGATGCTGATTTTAGTGGTTTTGAGAAAAAGAAATCTCCAGCACTGAGCGGCTTTGTAATGATGACGGAATACGCCGCAGATATTAAAGCCCCTGTCGCCTTTGCACCAGAGCCACTAACCAATGTGTTTGGGGAATGGTTAGAAAAGCAAGGCAAAACACAACTACGTATTTCTGAAACAGAAAAATATGCACATGTCACATTTTTCTTCAGTGGTGGTAGAGAAGACGAATTTGTGGGTGAAACACGCGAGTTAATCCCTTCTCCGCAAGTGGCCACTTATGATTTACAACCTGAGATGAACTCTGAAATGCTGACAGATAAGCTCGTTGAAGCTATTGCCAGCGGCAAGTACGACGCAATCATTTGTAACTACCCTAATGGTGATATGGTAGGTCACTCAGGTGTGTTTGAAGCCGCTGTAAAAGCGTGTGAAGCAGTCGACCACTGTATTGGCCGTGTTATAAACGCACTTGAAGAGCACGGTGGCGAAGCACTCATCACTGCGGATCATGGTAATGCTGAGCAAATGGCTAACCCAGCAACAGGCCAAGCACACACCGCACATACCAGCGAGCCAGTGCCATTCATTTATGTAGGCCGTGACGCAACCCCACAAGATGGAAAAACACTCAGTGACGTAGCACCAACCATGCTGCACTTAATGGGTTTAGAACAGCCAAGCGAAATGACTGGCACTCCAATTATGACGCTGAAATAAACGATGAGCAGACGTATTAACCACTTACTCAAAACTGGTTTAATACTGACTTCATTAGTAGCAACTTCGGTTGTTGCTAATGAAGCTCAAACCAAAAAAGACTTATCTGATATTCAATCAGCCCTACAAAAAACCAAGGCCGAGCTTGAAGGTCAACGCAAGTCGATAGCCGATATGCGCAAAGATCTTCGTGCTCACGAACTCGATATTGCTAAAAATGCTAAGGCATTAAACCTAGCAGCACAATCGGTCAAAGAAAACGAACAACAACAGCGCGAACAACAGGCCAAAGCTCAGCAACTTCAAGCAGAGCAAACAAAACGTCAAACCCTCCTCGCAGCACAATTAAAAAGTGCGTATATGGCAGGTAGCCATGATTACTCAAAAATGCTGCTGAACCAACAAGACACGGCCAAAATTGAACGTACGCTCAGTTACTATAACTATTTAAACAAAGCACGCATTGAGCAACTCGAAGAGCTGAAAGCGTTGCAAATAAAAATTGCTGAAAATCAAGCGGAACTAGAACAAACAAAACTTCGTTTAGTTGAATTACACAACGAGCAGAAAAAACGCCAGCAAGCTTTAATTGCCGCTCAAGAACAACGAAAACGCAATCTCAACAAATTACAATCAGCGCTTAAAGAAACAAAAAGTTCGATTGATTATTTAAAAGAGAACGAGAAAACCCTCGTTACCGCCATCGAAGAGTTAGAAAAAGAACGAAGCGAAAAAGTTGAACTTCTCGGACTACAAAGCAGTAAAGGAAAACTCGACTGGCCGACCAAAGGAAAACTCCGTCACAGTTTTGGCCAACGCAAACATGGAAATATCGATTGGAAAGGCGTGTTAATTGGCGCGAAGGAAGGGAGTAACGTCAAAAGCGTACAAAATGGTCAGGTCGTTTATGCTGACTGGCTCAATGGCTTTGGTTGGGTTATTGCTATTGACCACGGCGATGGGTTTATGAGCTTATATGGGCATGCACAAACCCTACTTCGTGATGTTGGCGACCTTGTCAGAGAAGGTGAAGTCATTGCATTAGTAGGTCAAAGCGGCGGACAAACAGATCCTGGTCTATACTTTGAAATACGCCACAAAGGACGCGCAGTAAATCCTGTAAAATGGTGCAGACGTATTTAATTGATTAAATCAGCTGCGCCCTATGAGGAGCAGCTGATGCTAAATATCAATCACATAGACAAAATCCATTTCATCCCATCTAAGCGCTTCTTTGGGCTACATCTTATTTTACTCTTAGCCTTACTATGCTTATTAATGCAATCATTTAATGGGGTTGCTAAACCATCTTTAAAATCATTACATCACCAGCAACTCAATGAAATTTTGTTTAATATAAATACTTACTATGTTGACGATCTTCAACTTCATAATAGCTTTGAATCTCAGCCAACGAATCAACAAGTAGAAGCATTATTTGAGCGTTTAGACCCCTATTCTAAATATTTAGACGAAACTGAGCTCGATGCCATATTTAGTAGTACCAATGGGCGTTACACTGGGCTTGGCATAGAGGTTAAAGTTACCGATGGTCGCGTATATATTGTTAATACGATTAAAAACTCCCCTGCTGAGCAAGCTGGTCTGCAAGTTAATGATGAGCTAACCGCTATAAATCAACAACCGATTGTCAATAAAAGCATAGAAGAAGTTGCAAGGCTTATTCGTGAAAGTGGCCAAGCTGCCGTTGATGTTTCCGTAAAACGAGAGCAAGTAACCGAACTCAACTTTTCAATAAAGCGACAACAAATAAACCTAGAAAGCGTGCAAAGCTACCTTGCTGATACAGGCGTTGCGCTATTGAGTATTAATGCTTTCAATAACCATACATTGCATGATGTCGCACGAACCGTGGCTAAAATGCAAATTAATAATGGTTTTCCGTTATCAGGGTTAATTATTGATTTACGAGATAATCCTGGAGGAACACTACAAGGTGCAATTGAAGTTGCAGATCTGTTTTTAGATAGTGGTACGATTGTTTCTACAAAAGGACGCTTCAATGAGGCAAATCAATACTATAAAGCACATAGCGGTGATATTCTTTCTGGCGCGCCAATCGCCGTATTAATTAATGAAAACTCAGCATCTGCAGCAGAAATATTAGCCGCAGCGCTGAGGGATAACCAAAGAGCGACCTTGGTTGGAGAGACCTCATTTGGTAAAGGCTCAGTACAATCTTTGATTCCACTAGGAAATGGAAATACAGCTCTCAAACTTACCACAGCACGTTATTATACACCTGCTGGGCAATCTATTGATGGTAAAGGGATCGCACCCGATGTGAGTATAAATCAAACAATGCTTTCAGAAATTGACCAAGACGTTATAATAAAAAATATACAAGGGTTGTCGCTTTTTAGCTCACTCCTTGATAAACAAGATAAAAAGCAACTTACTGCAAAGCAGTTAATAATTATGCAGTAAGTAAGCACACACAATGGATATAATAATTACAAAAAGTGAATTTACGCAAAGGCTTACTACTGACGCTGTGTTGCTTACCACTATTTTGCCAAGCAAAGCAAATAGCCATCGTTATAGATGACATAGGCAACCACCAACGCGATCTTGATATCTTGAATTTACCAGGGCAAGTGACCTTTTCAATCTTGCCCCATACACCTTACTCACAAATTTTTGCCGAGAGAGCGAGCAAAACCAACAAAGAACTTCTCTTGCATATCCCCATGCAGGCGCTAGACAAAACAAAAGCTTTAGGTCCTGGTGCTTTAACAGACTCAATGAGCAAAACACAGCTGCAAACCACACTGGGGCACGCACTCGCATCATTGCCACAAGTCAAAGGCGTAAACAATCACATGGGCTCTGAGTTAACACAATTAACAGAGCCTATGAAGTGGACGATGGAGCTCCTCAAAAAACGAGATTTATACTTTTTAGATAGCCGAACAACAAGCCAAAGTGAAGCACAAAATGTCGCTAATCTTTATGGTGTTGCCAATGTTTCTCGACATGTATTCCTAGACAATATCGTGACTGAAAGCCAGCTTAAGCACCAACTAGAAGAACTTAAACTAAAAGCGACGCATTTTAATTATGCCATCGCTATTGCACATCCCTACCCAGAAACAGTCGCGTTTTTGCATCACGCCCTACCAGAACTTCAACAGCAAGGTTTTGAGCTTGTGCCTCTTTCACAATTGGTTGAAAACAAATACATCCAATTAGCTAATGCAGAGCAAAAGCAAGCTGAGCATCGTGCAAATGATGAATGAAAGAGCGACATACTCAAATAGGATGTAAATATGCCGAAGTTTCCTTCATTAAGGATAGACGCAGAGGTCGCACAACATCACCTTTGATCGATACATCGTGATTATAAAGCGTAGTAATGGCTCTAGCCGTGAATGTCAGGGTTATGTGTGAAGGGCATAATGAGATACTTCGGCACTAAAGTACCTCCTACTACGCCCTAATTATTTGAGTCATAAGTGAAATGAGCGATTTTAGAGCCTCTAGCACTTCTGTCATTGTGATTAAGAAGCGTGGGAACGGCTTTAGCCGTGAATGTCAGTGGTTATGTATGAAGGGCATATCAGACACTTTCGGCAATCAAGTGCTCCTACGTCTCTTCACCTTGCGCTTATGCGCCTTTTATACCATTCCGCTTAAATATCTGATCTAATATAGGCTATATAAAATCACCGGTTAATAACATTGAACCAAAACATAGCTGAACAGCTTTTAGCGCTTTCGCGAAAAGAACCAAATGCACGAAAACGCATACGATTACTCGCAGTGTCATTATTTTATGAGGGGAATAGCAGAACTGATATTGCAAAACGTCTTAACATAGCACGAAGTAGTGTTAATAAATGGGTTTCTAGTTACCTAGAACAGGGGCTGTATGGCTTAGACAATAAGCCTATACAAGGGCGTCCATCTAGATTACAACAGTCACAACTTGAGCAACTGTCTGAATTTATAAAACGCACGAACACAGAACTTCAAGGTGGCCGGCTTACCGGTGAAGACATTGTGCATTACATTAGCACTGAATTTGGTGTTCATTATCACTTAAATCATACTTATAAAATACTCAAGCAACTTGCCTTTAGTTGGATCACAAGCCGTTCGAAACACCCTAAACACTCATTAAAAAGCCAAGAAGCTTTTAAAAAACTTCCAACTGGAAACGATCATTCACACACCCGGACACCTTCCACTTGACCGTATCGACGTATGGTTTCAGGACGAAGCACGATTTGGCCAGCAAAATCCGACTACGCGCATTTGGGCTGAAACAGGCACTCGGCCACGGATAGTAAAACAACAGCAGTTTGACTATGGGTATTTATTTGGTGCGGTATGTCCTGCCACAGGCCAAACAGAAGCGCTAGTAAGCCCATTCGTCAATAAAGAAGCAATGACGCAGCACCTGAGTCAGATATCACAAGCTACACCAGGTGGCAGACATGCTGTCGTGATAATAGATGGCGCAGGTTGGCACACATACGATACAGCCGCAGAATTTAACAACCTCACGCTAATAAAGCTCCCTCCTTATTCACCAGAGTTAAACCCAATAGAGCAAGTATGGAGCTGGATACGACAACACTGTTTATCCAATAGAGTGTTTTCGGGTTATGACGAAATTGTTGATGAAGTTTCAAAAGCATGGAATCACTTTATTTCAATACCGGAGCGAGTGATGAAGATGTGTAATCGAGAATGGATAAAGTTGATTTAATCTTTATGCGGAATGGTATAATACCATTCCGCTTAAATATCTGATCTAATATAGGCTATATAAAATCACCGGTTAATAACATTGAACCCAAATATATCTGAACAACTTTTGGCGC